>NZ_JBXMIS010000028.1:0-4743 GCF_057073975.1 Conyzicola sp.
TCACTCGTCTGCTCGAACGAGATCATCGGCACCAGGTGGTTCTGCCCGGCGACGAAGTAGACCCGCGGTCCGGGACCCTTGACCGCAGAGCCCGGAGGAAGGACTTTCAACCCGGTCGGACGCGAGGAGACGAGGGCTGCCGAAACCCGCAGCACGACTGGAGCATGCGGGGCCGCCACCATTGCCTGCGATGCGGCGTTCAGCAGCTCGCGCTTCGACCCGTCAGCGGTGATCGAGTAGGTCGGGCCGGTTGGGCCCGCGATGATGAGACTTCCGCGGATGCTCGTCGTCGCCTTGGGCAGCACGGCGCAGGTCGCGGCATCGAAAACGGTCTGGGGCAGCCCGGCGACGAGTGCCGCATCCACCGGCCAGAGTTTGCCCTGTGACGCGAAATACGTCTGGCTAGGGCAAGCGACGGTGTTCGTGAGTGACGCGGAATCTGGATCCTTGACTGCCTGGTCGAGATCGGCCTGCGAGACGGTGAAGAACGTCGATGGCACACCCATGTCGGTGGTCTGCTCGAACGACAGCATCGGCACGAGGTGGTTCTGTCCGGCCACGAAGTACACCCGCGGACCAGGGCCCTTCACCGCAGAACCGGGCGGGAGCACGCGTGGTCCCGTGGCCAGTGAGTTGAGGAAGAAGTCGTTGACGACATATGCGCGCGCGGAATTGGGTGCCGAGAGCATCGTCATTGTCGCCGAGTTCAGGACCTCGTGCTTCACTCCCGCTGCGTCGATCGAGTAGGTCCTGCCGGTCGGGGACTTCAGCAGGAGGGCGCCGTCGATGGTCGTCGGCGACTTCGCAACTCCGCTGCAGTCGACCGTCGTCGATGGGAGCCCCGCGACGAGTTCCGGGTTGACCGGCCACAGCTTTCCTTCGGACGCGAGGAAGGGGGCGCCGTCACAGATCCAGATGCTACTGAGAAGTGCGGTGTCGATCGTGTAGCCGTTGAGGAAATCCTGGTCGACGGTGGTGTAGGCACCGGAGCGTCCAGCGTCAGTGGCTGCTTGGAGGGATCCAACCGGAATGAGCCGGGTGAATGAGTCGACCATGAAGACGACCGGGCCAGGGCCCTTGATCAAGGCGCCGTTTGCCGGACCGGCCGCAGGCGTGAGGCTTGCGTTGAATACCACCGTCTCGCCGGCCCCCAGCGAGATGGTCGACGACGTCGGTCGGGTGAACCCGAGCGGGCCCGCGTAGCGAATGGTGACTCGGTAGTCGTCCGGGTTGAGCCCGGTGAACGCGTAGTTGCCCGTGCTGTCCATCGGGGAGTAGTCAACGGTGAGCCACCTGTTGTTCGACCAGTCGAAGAGGCTCAGCTCTGCCCAGACTCGGCCAGAATCGAAGTCGGCTGCGGTCAGCGCTGCACCCGTAGCCGTGCCCCGAATGGTCGACTCCTCGTACATGACGGTGTCGAGCACGAGATGCTGACCGTCGGTGAAGTCGATCAGATCAGGCTCGTAGTAGTAACTGGACCCGGGGTAGCTCTGCGAGGCGAAGAAGTCGGCCTCGAACTGGATGGCGTACAGGCCGTCAGGGATGACGAGGAACGCGTAGCGCCCCTCGTTGTCAGTCAGCGTGGAAATCTCGCTGACGAATTCGCCGGTGTCGGGGTCGACTGTGACGGCGTATACGCTCGCGCCCTGAACGGGGAATCCATAGTTCGACGTGACGGTGCCCGTGATCGAGTTACTCGGGCTGAGTGTGAAGTCGAGGGAGTGGTCATCAGGCGTGGGGCTCCACAGCCAGCTTCCTGGCAGGAGCGGCTGGGTCTCGACGCCGTTGTACGTCAACGTAACGAAGTACTTGTTGCCCGTGAGCCCCGGAACGCTGTAGTCGCCGTTTGCGTCGGTCGTTCCCGTTCCGCCGAACCCGTAGGTCGAGTTGTGTCCGTTGGCCTCGATGAATTTGACGGTGACCTCGCCCGCTCCGGCCGGGTTCGAGGGACCGCCAATATCGATGTGCCCAGTGGCGGTGAATTTGCGGTTCAGAACCGCAACACCGAAATCGGCCGGCGCAGTACTCGAGCCTGTTGTCGCAGGAAAATACTCGTCAGCACCGATGTAGGACACCGCCACCCTGTAGGTGACCGACTTGCTCAGGTTGGGAATGCTGTAGGCGCCGTTCGCATCGATCGGCGTCGTGCCAATGATCGTGTACTCCCCTGTAGTGGGATTTCGTGACGCGTAGCTGACCACCACGTCGGACGGGGCAGGAGTCGTACGCGTACTGGAGCCCGGAGCATCTGCCAGGGCGACCCGCCCTGAGATCGTCGCGCTGGACAGAGTTGCGTTCCTGGCCACTGCGAGCGTTCCAGAGCCGAACGCGAATACTTCACTCAGCGCGGCGTCTTGGAAAGAACCCGTTCCCACGTAGTCGTACCGGATGGAGTACGACCCTGGCGGCACGAGGCCGAAGGAGTAGTGCCCGAGGGCATCCGTGTAGACGGGAGAGCTCTCAGCGCCGGCCGCTGTTCCCACATATGGCTGGTAGTAGACAGCGACTTCACCTGCCGATGCGGGAACGCCCGCCGACCCCAACGACACCTGGCCCTGTAGTTCCGCCGGCACCGGGAGCGTGATATCGCTGGCGAGTTGATCGCCGTTCTTGACGTTCACGTACTTGAAGGCGTTCGGCGCCTCGCCGAGCGGGTTGTTCGGCCAGCTCCAGTCGCTGAACTCCCCGACGCCTTGATAGTCGACTGAGATGTAGTAGAGCTCCGCATCGAGGCCCGTGATCACAAAACTGCCGTCAGCGGCAAGGGGTACTTCGTCTGCCGCATTGTGCGGAGTCGCCCACTTGGTGAACAGGACGACAGCATCGCCCGTCGTAGCCGAGGTCGACGTGTTGCCGAGGTAGACGTGACCGCTGATGGTGCGGGTCCCCGCGGCTCCGGCGGGGGCCGCGCCCCCGGTCACCGCGAGCAGCCCACCGAGCAGAACGAAGGTGAGGGCAAGAGCGGTAGCCCGAAACGCGCGGCTGGCTGACTGCAGGGAGAGGCTCATCGGGTCGCTTCCTTGCGAGCCCGTCGGGCGCGCGATAACTAAGTTCGACTCAGAATCTAGCAGCGCTAGAACGCCCTGTGGATGCCCCCGTTGGGGGTTGTCCCCCGGTTTCGGCGGATTGTCCCCTATCCGGTGACCGCGCCGGTGCTCGCCGACTGCACGAGCTTCGAGTACTTGGCTAGGACGCCGCGGGTGTAGCGCGGGGGCAGGGGCTCCCAGCCGGCCCGGCGGGCATCCAGTTCAGTCGCATCGACGAGCAGGTCGAGCGAGCGATTGGCGATATCGACACGGATGCGGTCACCGTCGCGAACGAACGCGATCGGACCGGCATCGACGGCCTCCGGGGCGATATGGCCGATGCAGAGACCGGTTGTTCCGCCAGAGAAACGTCCATCCGTGAGCAGCAGCACGTCCTTGCCGAGTCCCGCGCCCTTGATCGCAGCGGTGATGGCGAGCATCTCGCGCATTCCGGGACCGCCCTTCGGGCCCTCGTAGCGGATGACGACGACCTCGCCGGCCTTGATCTCGCCGTTGGTGAGGGCATCCAGTGCACCGCGCTCGCGCTCGAAGACGCGGGCCGGGCCCTCGAACGTCTCGAGGTCGAAGCCGGCCGTCTTCACGACTGCGCCCTCTGGCGCGAACGAGCCGTGCAGGATCGTCAGGCCGCCGCTCTTGTGGATCGGGTTGTCGAGCTTGCGCAGCACCGTGCCGTCGAGCTCCTCTGGGTTGAGCTCAGCAAGGTTCTCTGCGAGGGTCTTGCCGGTCACGGTGAGGGCGTCGCCGTGCATCAGGCCGGCGTCGAGCAGCGCCTTCATGAGCACCGGGATGCCGCCGTGGCGGTCGACGTCGTTCATCACGTACTTGCCGAACGGCTTGAGGTCGCCGATGTGCGGAACCTTGTCGCCGATGCGGTTGAAGTCGTCGAGGCTGAGCTCGACGCCCGCCTCGTGCGCGATCGCCAGGAGGTGCAGCACGATGTTGGTCGAGCCTCCGAGGGCCATGCCGACCGCGATCGCGTTCTCGAAGGCCTTCTTCGTCAGGATGTCGCGGGCGGTAATGCCGAGACGGAGCAGGTTGACGACGGCCTCGCCGGAGCGGTGCGCGTAGTAGTCGCGGCGGCGGTCGGCCGCGGCCGGGCTCGCGGAGCCGGGCAGTGCCATGCCGAGGGCCTCGGCGACACTCGACATCGTGTTCGCGGTGTACATGCCGCCGCACGCTCCCTCGCCGGGGGCGAACGCGCACTCGATGCGCTTGGCATCCTCCGCGCTCATCTTGCCGGCCTTCACGGCACCGACGGCCTCGAAGGAGTCGATGATCGTGATGTCCTTCTCTGTGCCGTCGCTGAGCTTGACCCAGCCCGGCGCGATCGAGCCGGCGTAGAGGAACACGGATGACAGGTCGAGTCGCGCGGCCGCCATGAGCATGCCGGGGATCGACTTGTCGCAGCCGGCGAGCAGCACAGAGCCGTCGAGGCGCTCTGCCATCATCACGGTCTCGACGGAGTCGGCGATGACCTCGCGGCTCACGAGCGAGAAGTGCATGCCCTCGTGGCCCATGCTGATGCCGTCGCTGACGGAGATGGTGCCGAACTCGAGCGGGTAGCCGCCGCCGCCGTGCACGCCCTCCTTCGCCGCCTGCGCGAGGCGGTCGAGGCTGAGGTTGCACGGGGTGATCTCGTTCCACGAGCGCGCGATGCCGATCTGGGGCTTGTCCCAGTCTGCGTCGCCCATGCCGA
>NZ_JBXMIS010000029.1:0-8289 GCF_057073975.1 Conyzicola sp.
ACCTCGAAGAAGCGGTCGGTCGCCGTGCGCGCGTCGAAGGTCATAGACAGCAGGAACCCGATCGAGTCGACGGGGAAGCGCAGCACCATCGCGGTCGCGAAGAACGCGACAAGAGCTCCGACAGAGAGCTGGTCGTTGACGGCGAGCACGACACCGGAGAACAGGGCGATCGCGAAGGTCACGTCGGGCACGACGATGATCCACAGCCAGATGCCGCCGATCGCCCGCGCCTTCGCGATCTCGGTACGGCGCAGCTCCTCTGCCCGCTCGGCGAACTTGTCGAGCGAGTACCGGGCGCGGCCGAATGCCTTGAGTACCCGGATGCCGTGCACCGACTCCTCGACGGCCGTCGCGAGGTCGCCGGACTGGTCTTGGCTCAGCCGCGCGATCGAGGAGTACTTGGCCTCGAAGAGGTAGCTGAAGATCCACAGCGGCGTCGAGCACACGACGAAGATGACGCCGAGCACCCACGAGATCGAGAGGAGGTACACGAAGCCGATGACGATCGTCGTGACGTTGACCGTGAGCAGGATGATGCCGAAGGCAAGCCAGCGACGGATCAGCCCGAGGTCGGTCATCGACCGCGACAGCAGCTGCCCGCTCGCCCACCGGTCGTGGAACGAGACCGGGAGGTCTTGCAGCGTGCGGTAGAGCGCGTTGCGCATGCGCGCCTCGATGCGGGTCGTCGGCACGAGGGCGAAGATGCGGCGCATGCGGAACAGCGCTGCCTCGCTCACTCCGAGCAGCAGCACGAGCCCGACGGCCCAGAAGAGCGCCGTCTGGTCTTTCGACTGGATCGGGCCGTCGACGATTGCCCGCAGCACCTGCGGAATCGTGAGAGCGACGATGTTCGAGAGCAGCGAGGCGACGGTGCCGGCGATGAGCCGTGGCAGCGCCTCGCCGACGAAAGGAAGCAGTCGCGCGAGAGAGCGCGCGGTGCCGGGGCGGGAAGTCGATGACGTCATAGATGTGTCCTGAGAGCGGCCGAAGCCGTATTGGTGGTGCGGGTGTGTGTCTAGCGGCGGATTCGGGATCTACGCCGGGGAGAAACGGTGCAGTAGCGAGTTAACGCCCGAGTACTGACACCGGGGAGGCCGAAGTGGCAGCGCGAACATCGGCATGGGTCGCCGTGGCAACTGTCTTCATGGGTTCCTCCTCTGAGTC
The DNA here is from genome assembly GCF_057073975.1 of Conyzicola sp. Taxonomy (NCBI): domain Bacteria; kingdom Bacillati; phylum Actinomycetota; class Actinomycetes; order Micrococcales; family Microbacteriaceae; genus Conyzicola; species Conyzicola sp. The sequence goes on from NZ_JBXMIS010000029.1 coordinate 1,165, forward strand.
GAAAGCCTTCCAGACTAGGACCAGTGAGGGGATTGAGGCAAGCTTTATTTTCGCCCTGGCGCGGTCAGCGCACGCGAACGGAGAGGCAGGTGACGCATCCTTCGAGCTTCTCGTACTCGCTGATGTCGACGGTGACGACGCGGTAGCCGAGCTCGCTGATGAGCTCTGCGCTGCGCGGGGCCGAGGCGGCCATGAGCACCGTGTCGTCAGAGAGGATGACGACGTGGGCGCCCGACTCCTCTGGCACGGGCAGGAAGCGCTCGAACATGCTCGTGTCGTCGACGAGCGGCGGGTAGCCGATCACGGTTCCGTCGGGCAGCGCCGTCACCGCGCTCTTGAGGTGCAGCACCTTCGTCACGGGAACGGCGACCACGGTGTAGCCGAGACGCGAGGCGATCGCCCGCAGCTGCCGGATGCCGTCGGCGTTCGTGCGCCCGCCGCGCCCGACGTAGACGGTGCTCCCCACCTTCAGCACGTCGCCGCCGTCGAGGGTGCCCGGCGCGTCGATGCGCTCGATTCGCAGCCCGAGGTCTTTCGCGGCGTCGAGGGCGCCGGCGATCTCTGGCAGGCGCGACTCCGAGCCAGGGTTGCCGATCACGGCTGTGCGGCCGAGCACGACCATGGTGTCCTCGACGAACACCGAGTCGGCGAGCTGCGGCTCCGGTGCGACCTCGACGATGGTCCAGCCGTTGTCGGTGAAGACCTCGAGGTAGGCGTCCCATTGATCGTCGGCGAGCTCCGCGTTGATCGCCCGGCGCTCGATGTGGGTCACCTGGCCCTCATCGAGGTTGGCGGCGGGCAGGCGCACGAGGGCGATACGACGGCCAGGCCCGGTGGTGCCGAGCAGCGCGGACCGCGAGACCTTGAGCCACACGGCACATCCAGCGGTTGCCGCGGCGACGGTTGCCACGACGATGAAGATGAGATTGGCGCCACCCAGCGTCTCGACGATCGCCGGCATGACGCTGGCATCGACGCGAACGCCATGGGTCGCGGCATAGATGACGGTGCCGAGCAGCGCGGCGAGGATGCCGGACACGAGACCGGCCGGGAGCGCGAAGAACCAGTGCTGGAAGATGCCGAAGTAGGCGAACACCGCGAAGAACACGAGGGCAAGGAGGCTCGCGGGAAGGAAGAGCGCATTGAACTGCCCGAGTGTGCCGGCAGCCGCCTGACCCGACACGAAGAACACCAGGACGGTGACCGCGTGTACGACAGCCGCCACCGCAGCCGCGGTGAGGATGGATGCGGCGATGCGCTTCACGATGGGCAGCTGCGGGGCACGTTCGATCATGGTTCGAGCGTATTGCAGCGCTAGTGGAAGAAGTGCCGCTCGCCCGTGAAGTACATCGTCACGTTGGCAGCCTTCGCTGCCGCGATGACATCCTCGTCGCGAATGGAGCCGCCGGGCTGCACGATCGCCGTGACGCCCGCCTCGATGAGGATCTTGGGTCCGTCGTCGAAGGGGAAGAAGGCGTCGCTGGCGGCCACGGATCCCGCGGCCCTCTCGCCGGCCCGCGAGACGGCGAGGTGGCACGAGTCGACCCGGTTGACCTGGCCCATTCCGACGCCGACCGATGCGCCGTCGGAGGCGAGCAGGATGCCGTTGGACTTCACAGAGCGCACCGCACGCCAGGCGAACTCGAGGTCTGCCATCGTCGCGTCGTCCGCGGGCTCCCCAGAGACGAGGGTCCACCCCTCGCTGGAGAAGGAGTCGTAGTTGTCGACCGACTGGGCGAGGTAGCCGCCGGAGATCTGCTTGATCTCGGTCGTCGGGCGCGCGAAGCCCGCGGGCAGCTCGAGCAGGCGGAGGTTCTTCTTCGCCTCGAGGATCGCGCGCGCCTCCGGCTCGAACCCGGGGGCGACGACGACCTCGGTGAAGATGTCCTTGATCGACTCGGCGGCCTCGGCCGTGATCGGGCGGTTGGAGGCGATGACTCCGCCGTAGGCGGAGACCGGGTCGCACGCGTGGGCGCGGGCATGCGCGGCGGCGACGGGGTCACCGGCTCCGCGCGCGACGGCGATGCCGCAGGGGTTGGCGTGCTTGATGATCGCAACGGCTGGCTCGTCGAAGTCGTAGGCGGCGCGCACGGCGGCATCGGCATCCACGAAGTTGTTGTACGACATCTCCTTGCCGTGCAGTTGCGTCGCCTGGGCGATGCCGTGACCGCCGGCCTCGACGTAGAGTGCGGCCGACTGGTGCGAGTTCTCGCCGTAGCGCAGCGCCTGCTTGAGGTCGGCGTCGATGTGGATCGTGTCGACGGTCTCGTCGTGCTCTGCGGCCAGAGAGGGTCGCGCCACCTCAGCGGCGAACCACGCCGCAACCGCGGCGTCGTAGGCAGCGGTGTGGGCGAAGGCGTCGGTCGCGAAGCGCTGGCGCTGCTTGAGCGTCGTGCCGCCGAGCTCGAGAGCCTTGACGATCTGCGGGTAGGCCGACGGCGAGGTGATGATCGCGACATTGGCGTGGTTCTTGGCAGAGGCGCGCACCATGGCCGGGCCGCCGATGTCGATCTGCTCGATCGCCGCGTCGCCGGTGATGCCGGCCGCGATCGTCTCGACGAAGGGGTAGAGGTTGGAGACCACGAGCTCGAACGGCCGGATGCCCTGGCTCGCCAGCTCTGCCTCGTGCGATTCGAGGCGAAGGTCGGCCAGCAGCCCGGAGTGGATCACGGGGTGCAGGGTGCGCACGCGCCCGTCGAGCGACTCTGGGTAGCCCGTGACATCGCCGACCTGCGTCACCGGGATGCCCGCGGCAGCGATCGCCGCGAACGAGCCACCCGTCGAGACGATCTCGACGCCCGCGGCGGCGAGTGCCTGCGCGAGCTCGACCAGCCCGGTCTTGTCGCTCACCGAGACGAGGGCGCGGCGGATCGCGATGACATCGCGGGGGCGGTACAGGGCTGGATCGTGGGTTGGTCCGCTCATGCGGTCGGGAGCTCCTTCAGGTTGACGTGTCCGTTGGCGATGTCGAGAACTGCCTGCACGAGCAGCTCCCGCTCGACGTGCTTGATGCGCTCGTGCAGCTCTGCCTCGGTGTCACCGGGCAGAACCGGCACGCGCTGCTGAGAGATGATCGGCCCGCTGTCGACCCCGTTGTCGACGACGATGACGCTCGCGCCGGTCTCGGTGACTCCCGCGGCGATCGCGTCGCGCACGCCGTGGGCGCCGGGGAACTCCGGCAGGTAGGCGGGGTGCGTGTTGATGAGCGCGGGCGAGAGCGCAGCGACGACCCGCGGCGGCAGCAGCTTCATGAAGCCGCTGAGCACGACGAGATCAGGCTGCCACACCTGGATCTGCTCGAGCAGGGCGTCGCCCCACTCCTCGCGGGAGTCGAAGCTCGACAGGGCGACGGAGAACGTCGGGATGCCGAACTCCTCTGCGTGGGCGAGGCCGTCGGCATCGCGGTCTGCACCGACGGCGACCACCCGCGCGGGAAACTCGGCGTCCTCAGACGCCTCGAGCAGGGCGCGGAGGTTGGAGCCGCCGCCAGAGATGAGTACGACGAGCGATAGCACCGTGAAAGCCTACCGCGCGACCTCGGTGCGGCTACGGGCGACGAGAAACGCAACGACACCGGATGCCCCGATCTCGATGGCCGCGAACACCCCGACGGCGAGAGGGTCGGCCCCCACCTCGGCAAGGCGGCCGGGACCAGCGGCTCCCCCGGCCGCCCACGAGAGAACTCCGAGCAGCACACCGGCGACGACCCCCGATGCCAGGCCGATTGCCGCGAGCCACAGCTGCGGCCGGTCGACGTCGAGCTCGTCGACGAGACGACGGCGCAGCACAGCCGCAACGAGGAACCCGGCGGCCACCGGCACGAGGATGCCGACGAAGCCGAAGGCGAGGTCGCCCGTCGGCAGCGCACCGAGGAACGGCACCGCCGGCACCGGCCCGAGCTGGGTCGCGAGCGGGCTCACGCTCGAGCCAGCCCCGATGGCGAAGCCGGGGCCAACCAGCCAGCTCGCCGCGAACAGCACCACGTTGGGCAGGAAGGCGAGCTGGCCGAGGGTGACGGCGATGCCGCCGACCACGCCGGAGTGCAGGCTCTCGTAGAGCGAGATGACGGTGGCGTAGTTGACCGCGAGGAGGCCGGCGACGAGCACCGCGCTGACGGCGATGACAGCCGCGACAGACGCCGCACCGGCCCGGAGGGCGGTCGCGGCGGCGAGGCGAATGGAAGGCGACCAGTCATCGATCCAGTCGCGGATGGAGCTGCCGGTGTCGTCATCCGCCGCTCGTCTCGTCTGCAGCAGCCCGATGCCGAGACCGAGGGCGAACACCATGGTCGGCAGCAGAATGCCCTGCGAGATCGAGGGGCGCGCGAGCGGGAAGACGGCGCTGAGCGTGAGCGCTGTCGACAGGATGCCGAACGCGGCGAGACTCGAGAGCCCGCCGAGTCCGCGATAGCGGGTCTCACCGACGCGGCGGCCAGCGCGAATCGCCAGGAGGAGTGTCAGCAGCGCGAAGCCGAGCGGGGCGATGCTCACGAGAAAGCTCGAGTCGGCCGGCGCGACCCCGAGGTCGGCGGCAAGGATGCTGTCGAGCGTCACGCGCACATCGACGCCGTGGCCGAGCAGCCACGTGTCGACCGACGCCCGCCAGAACACCGCGAGGTCGATGGCGAACCCGTACTGGGCCGCCCACACGACCGTGAGCGGAACGAGAGGGATGCCGATGCCGACACCGACCACGAGCACCGCCTCAAGGGCAGAGAAGAGGGCGGTGAGCGAGCGGTTCATCGAGCAGAGCGTACCTGCCCGTGACCGCCCGCCCTCGCAGACTCTCTACTGGCTCAGCACTCCGGGTCGTCCTCTGGCACCGTGCCGTAGAGGAAGAACTCGTCGACCACGGTGTTCACGCAGCGGTTCGAGCCGTTGTACGCCGTGTGGCCCTCGCCCTCGACGCTGATGAGCACGCCGCTCTCGAGCTGGTCGGCGAGCGACACCGCCCAGGCGTACGGTGTCGCCGGGTCGTTGCTGGTGCCGATCACGAGGATCGGCGCGGCGCCCTCCGCGTCGTACGACTCCGGCGCGTCGGCCGGTGGGTACGGCCAGTCACTGCAGGCGACATCGAGCACCGCGAAGTCGTCGAGGGCGATGTAGCGGCCGATGGTCGGGGCCGCCGCCTCGATCTCGTCCAGCCTGCTGATCGTCGAGGCGCTGTCGGCGGCGAAGTCGTTGTCGACGCAGGTCGTCGTCACATACGCGTCGTTCGAGTTGCTGCCGTAGCTGCCGTTGTTACTGCGGTCGTTGTATGCGTCGGCGAGCAGGAAGGCGCCCTCTGCACTCCCGTCGGTCAGTCCGGTGAACAGGTCGGTGAGGTACGGCCACGAGTCCGCAGAGTAGAGGGCCATGGCGATGCCGGTGCCGACCGTCGCGGAATCGAGCTGGCGTCCATCCTGCGATTCGAGCCCGAGATCGTCGACCGTCGAGATCAGCTGGTCGGCTTGGGCGAGCTTGGACTCCAGCGTGCCGGTGAACGGGCACGGTGTGCCGTCGTTGCCGTCGGGGCACTCCTGCATGTAGGCGCGGAAGCCGTTCTCGAATCCCTCCATCTGCACGAGCAGGGTGTCGAACGCGTTGAGCAGCGGGTCGACGGCGCCGTCGAGCACGAACCGGCCGACGTGGTCAGGGAAGAGCTCTGCGTAGGTGGCGCCGATGAAGGTGCCGTAGGAGTAGCCGAGATAGTCGAGGGGGGCCTCGCCGTTGACCAGTGCGCGCATGAGCTCGAGGTCGTGGGCCGTGCTCACGGTGTCGAGCTTGCCGAGCAACGGGCCGGTGTTCTTCTCGCACGCGGCGGCGTAGTCCGCTGTCTCCGCCTCGAGCTCGTCGATCCAGCCCTCGGTGAAGTATGGGTCGTCGAACGTGCCGTAGAGCGCCTCGTCTTTGTCCTCGTCGTCGGTGAAGCACTCAACGGGGGTGGACGCGCCGACACCGCGTGGGTCCCAGCCGATCACGTCGAAGCTCTCGGCAAGATCCGCAGAGACCGCGTAGCCGACGAAGTCGACACCCGATCCGCCCGGGCCGCCCGGGTTGACGAAGATCGTGCCCTTCGGCTTGTCGGCCTCGAGCTTGGCGAGCGCGATGGTCGCCGAGTCGCTCGACTCGTCGTTCCAGTCGATCGGCACCGACATGTCAGCGCACTGCACGCCGTCGCCGCAGTCGTCCCACTCGAGCTGCTGCGAGAAGTAGTCGCTGAAGGGGCCGTCGACGACGGGAGGGGCCGACGGGGTCGCGGTGCCCGGCCGGTCGGGAAGCAGGAAGCAGCCGGCAAGCGAGACGGCGAGCACGGCGGACATGGCCGCTGCGGTCGCGACTCGCGTGCGGGTGGAGAGTGCAGACATCGAGAACCCCTCATCCGAGGGACGAGCGCCCTCACCATCACCCTAGATGACACAGGGGCGGCCAACGACGAAGGGCCGGCACGAGGCCGGCCCTTCGATCGAAACGGATGCCGCTACAGCGAAGCGAGAACCTCGCGCATGAGCGCCGCGGTCTCACTCGGCGTCTTGCCGACCTTGACGCCGGCGGCCTCGAGGGCCTCCTTCTTCGCCTGGGCGGTGCCGGCGGAGCCGGAGACGATGGCGCCAGCGTGGCCCATGGTCTTGCCCTCTGGCGCGGTGAAGCCCGCGACATAGCCGACGACGGGCTTGGTCACGTTCGCCTTGATGAAGTCGGCCGCGCGCTCTTCAGCATCGCCGCCGATCTCGCCGATCATGACGATGGCCTTGGTCTCGGGGTCTGCCTCGAAGGCCGCGAGCGCATCGATGTGGGTGGTGCCGACGATCGGGTCGCCGCCGATGCCGATGGCGGTCGAGAAGCCGAAGTCCCGCAGCTCGAACATCATCTGGTAGGTCAGCGTGCCCGACTTCGAGACCAGACCCACCGGGCCGGTGCCGGAGATCGTCGCCGGGGTGATGCCGACGAGCGCCTCGCCCGGCGTGATGATGCCGGGGCAGTTCGGGCCGATGATGCGGGTGGCCCCGCCCTTCGACTTCGCGAGCGCCCAGAACTCCGCCGCGTCCTGCGCGGGGATGCCCTCGGTGATGACGACGAGCAGGCCGATGCCGGCGTCGATCGCCTCGATGCAGGCGTCCTTGGTGAAGGCGGGCGGGACGAAGAC
>NZ_JBXMIS010000030.1:0-28491 GCF_057073975.1 Conyzicola sp.
CTCCTGGCCCGCCTCCGGGAGACCTCACCCCCGACCCCCGGCAGTGAAAGCCGCGGCCCGTCCGATCAGGATACTTACTTGATGCTTGCGAGTGCCGTTGCGACCTTGGCCGACAGGTCAGCCGAGAGCGGTGCGGCACCAGCGGACTCGGCTGCGTCAGCCTGGCCCTGCTCGCTGGCGAGGTAGGTCACGTAGGCCTTGACAACCGCGCCGGCCTCGGCGTCGGTGAACTCGAGGCAGGTGACGATGTAGCTGACCAGCACGAGCGGGTAGTGGCTCGGGTCGGTCGTCTTGCGGTCAAGCGCGATGGCCAGGTCGGTCGCGTCGCGGCCCTCGATGAACGGGGACTCCTCGACGACGGCCGCTGCAGCCTCGGCGGTGTAGGCAACGAACTCGTCGCCGACCTTGATCTTCGCGACACCGAGGTCGCCGGCCTTCGACGCGTCGGCGTAGCCGATGGTGTTGGTGCCGTTGGTGACTGCCTCGACGACACCGGAGGTGCCCTGAGCGCCCTCACCGGTTGCGTAGGGGAACGGGTCGGCCGGAGCGGCGTCCCAGACCTCGGGGGCGACCTTGTTCAGGTAGTCCGCGAAGTTCTTGGTGGTGCCAGAGTCGTCGGAGCGGTGCACGGCGGTGATCGGAGCGGCAGGCAGCTCGGCGTCCTCGTTGAGGGCGGCGATAGCCGGGTCGTTCCACGTCGTGATGGTGCCCTTGAAGATGCCGGCGATGGTCGCGGCGTCGAGGTTGAGCTCGTCAACGCCCTCGACGTTGAAGATCACGGCGATCGGGGAGATGTAGACGGGCACCTCGAGGTAGCCGGTCTCGGGAACGCAGGAGGCGAAGCCAGCGGCGATCTCCTCGTCCTTCAGGGTGGAGTCGGTGCCAGCGAAGCTGACGCCGCCGGCGATGAACGCCTCGCGGCCCGCGCCGGAGCCGGACGGGTCGTAGTTGATGGTGACGTCGGGGTTGGCGGTCTGGAATGCGGCGACCCATGCCTCCTGGGCCGAGCCCTGCGAGGAGGCGCCAGCGCCGTCGATCGTGCCGGAAAGGGTGCTCTCGGTCTCCTCTGGGGCGGATCCGCCCTCGTTTGCTGCGCAGGAGGAGAGGACGATGCTGCCGACGATCGCCAGGGCGGCGATGCTGCCGAGGCGCTTGAACGTGGTGTTCACTGTTTTCCCTTCGGGAATGTGGTTTCAGGATGCGGGCCGGTGCGACCCAGAGAGTGACGCTACGTCCTGACATTGACCAGCTTCGTTGCCCTCGGTGAACGCGAGGTGAACGAAGCGCGAAGGGTTGAGGTGCGCTACGGCGAGCCGGGGCCGTGGGTCTCGATCGCGACGAGCCCGCCGGTCGGGTTCTCGAGCGACACGTGCAGCACGGTGAACTCAGCGGTCGAGAGGGCGGCGGCGCTGCGCAGGTTCGGCTGCTCCGCCGTGCCCGTGAGCCGCGCGACCTCGGCGATGATCTCTGGCAGCACAGGGCCGTGGCTGCAGAGCACGACCGTGCGGCGCTTGGAGAGGCGCTTGGCGACCTCGGCGGCGACATCCGACTGGCCGTACTCGTGGGCGTCCTGGCTGATTCCGGCGGTCATCGACACCGGCTTCCTGACCAGGTCGGCGAGGGGCTGGATGGTGGCGAGGCACCGCGTTGCCGTGCTGCTGACGAGCTTGGCCGGCGAGTACGCGGCAATACCCTTCGCCACGCTCTTCGCCTGGTCGTTGCCGCGCTGCAGCAGCGGGCGGGTGGAGTCGGGGCCGTCCCAGCTGGTCGGGGCGACCGCCTTGCCGTGGCGAAGGGCGATCACGGCGAAGGTGCGGGCGTTGCGGGCGGCGAAGCGCTCCTCGAAGCGATCGAGCACCTCGACGTCGTGGCTGTAGCTCAGCAGCTTGCGCGCCTTCTTCGGCGAGACCCAGGAGAGGGCGGCGATCTCGGCGTTCGACTTGAAGCTCGTCGCGATGATGGCCTCGTCGGTCACCTCCGCCGCCCAGTAGTACACGACCTTGTCGCGGCCGTTGGGCAGCTGGTACTCGACCGTGCCGAGCGGGGCGCCGAGCACGATCGACAGCCCGGTCTCCTCTGCGATCTCGCGCACGGCGGTCTGGGGGAGCGTCTCACCCGGGTCGAGCTTGCCCTTGGGCAGCGACACGTCGGCGCGGTCTCCGCGGTGCACCAGCAGGATGCGCAGCTTGCCTTCGACGATCCTCCAGCAGAGGGCTCCCGCAGCGAGTACGGGGGCATCCTTCGTCACCTGATGGCTCCGCTGCGCTTGCGCTGGGCGATTCGCTTCATGAGCACATTCTGCATGTCATCGAGCAGTTCGCCATCCTTCGATCGGGCGAACCGCTGCCACACGCCGTCGCTGCCGAGGTGCCACGACGACGTCGCGTCAGACATGCCGAGCTCGAAGAGCTCGTCGATCTGCTCGAGGTGGGCAGGCGAGGTGAGCCGCACGAGTGCCTCGACGCGGCGGTCGAGGTTGCGGTGCATCATGTCGGCGCTGCCGATCCACACCTGCGGATCGCCCGCGTTGGTAAACGAGAAGACGCGGGCATGCTCGAGGTAGCGGCCGAGAACCGAGCGAACCCTGATGTTCTCGCTGAGCCCCGGAACACCCGGCTTGAGAGCGCAGATGCCGCGCACGACGAGGTCGACGGGCACTCCGGCGTTGCTCGCGCGGTAGAGCGCGTCGATGATCGCCTCGTCGACGATCGAGTTGACCTTGATGCGGATGCCGCAGGCCAGCCCCAGCTTCGCGTTCGCCGTCTCCTGGTCGATGCGCTTGAGCAGGCCCTTGCGCAGGTGCAGCGGGGCCACGAGAAGCCGCTTGAACTTCTTCTCGATGGCATAGCCAGAGAGCTCGTTGAAGAGCCGGGTGAGGTCTTTGCCGACGGTGTCGCTCGCGGTGAGCAGGCCGAGGTCCTCATAGATGCGGCTGGTCTTGGGGTTGTAGTTGCCCGTGCCGATGTGGCTGTAGTGACGCAGCACGCCGCGCTCCTGGCGAACCACGAGCGCGAGCTTGCAGTGGGTCTTGAGCCCGACGAGACCGTAGACGACGTGCACGCCGGCCTTCTCGAGCTTGCGGGCCCACGAGATGTTGGCGGTCTCGTCGAACCGCGCCTTGATCTCGACGAGAGCGAGCACGGCCTTGCCTGCCTCTGCCGCGGCGATGAGCGCCTCGACGATCGGGCTGTCACCGCTCGTGCGGTAGAGCGTCTGCTTGATGGCGAGCACATTGGGGTCGGCGGCCGCCTGCTCGAGAAACGCCTGAACGCTCGTGCCGAACGACTCGTAGGGGTGGTGCAGCAGGATGTCCTGCCGGGCGATCGAGGCGAAGATGTCTGGCTTGGCGTTGGCCTCGCTCGCGAGCAGCGCGGCCGAGGTCACGGGAACGCGCTTCGCGTACTTGAGCGACGGGCGCTCGATGCGCATGAGCTGGAACAGCCCGCCGAGGTCGAGCGGCCCAGGGAGGCGGTAGACCTCCTGCTCGGGGATGTCGAGCTCTCGCACCAGAAGGCCGAGGGTCACGTCATCCATGTCGTCGGTGATCTCTAGGCGGATCGGCGGGCCGAAGCGACGGCTCAGCAGCTGCTTCTCGAGGGCCTGGATGATGCTCTCTGTCTCGTCCTCGTCGATCTCGACGTCTTCGTTGCGCGTGACGCGGAACTCGTGGTGCTCGAGGATCTCCATTCCGGGAAACAGCTCTTCGAGGTGGTTGGAGATGAGGTCTTCGATCGGAATGAAGCGAAGGCGGCCGGAGCCGTCATTCGGCAGTTGCACGAAGCGCGGCAGCACCGTCGGCACCTTGAGGCGAGCGAACTCCACCCTCTGGGTCTTCGGGTTGCGCACCCGGATCGACATGTTCAGCGACAGGCCGGAGATGTAGGGAAAGGGGTGGGCCGGGTCGACGGCAAGTGGCATGAGGACGGGGAAGATGCGCTCGGAGAAGATCTCGTCGATCTTGACGCGGTCGTCGTCGTCGAGGTCGGCGAGGGTCTCGATATGGATTCCGGCCTCGTCGAGGGCGGGCTTGACCAGGTCGCGGAACGCGTGCGCGTGGCGCAGCTGCAGCTCGTTGGCCTTCGCGTTGACGGAGGCGAGCACGTCGGCCGGGCCGGTGCCGATGTTGGTTGGGACGGCGAGGCCGGTGACGATGCGCCGCTTGAGGCCCGCGACCCGCACCATGAAGAACTCGTCGAGGTTGGAGGCGAAGATCGCGAGGAAGTTGGCGCGCTCGAGCAGCGGAAGGTCGGGGTCTTCGGCGAGTTCGAGCACCCGCTGGTTGAACGCCAGCCAGCTGAGCTCCCGGTCGAGGTAGCGGTCGAGCGGCAGCGTTCCGTCGTCGACCGCCGACGACAGGTCGATGTCGTACTCGTCGAGCGAGTCGGTCACGTCGACCTGAGCTGCGGCGGGGCTGTCGCTATCCATTCCCACATCCTGCCATCACGCGTTGAACGCGCGCTTAACGGCCGCCGAGGGTGCGCAGCTCGCCGAGCAGCTGGGCGAGGCGGTCCGAGCCCAGCGCGGCGCGCCACTCGGCGGTCACCTCCCGCGAGATGCGCACGGCGGCCCGGCAGAACTCCGCCCCGCGGTCGGTCAGCTGCACGAGGATCGCGCGGCGATCGGCCGGGTCTGGCGAGGTGCTGACGTAGCCGGCTGCCTCCATCTCCCGCACGAGTGAGCTCATCGCCTGGCGGGAGAAGCCTGCTTTGGCAGCGAGGGCCGTGATGTGGCTGCCCTCGGCGTCGAGGCCGGCGAAGACGGGCACGTGGGCTGGTCGCACGACGGTCTCGCCGCTGGCGGCGAGGCGGCGAAAGACCTCCTCGTTGACGGCGCGGGCGGCCCCCGCCAGCAGTAGGCCGAGGTCATCGGCGCTCGCGGCGGCGAAGTCGTGGAGCGCGTCAGCAGCACTCATGCGCAACCTCCTTGACAAAGTATGCAACCGTGTTGACAATATAGGCAAGCGGGTTGCCCATTGGGGGCATCCGTCGATCAGGGAGAACCATGGCAATCACAATCGAGACGCCCACCGTCGGAACAACTATGCCCGACATCCACGTGCAGACCGCGGATGCAGCAGGCACCGGCCTGCTCTCGCTGGTCGCAGGCCGCCCCGCGGTCGTCTTCTTCATGCGCGCCAGCACCTGTCCGGTGTGCCACGCGCACGCGGCGGAGGCGGTGCGCCTGCTGCGCGAGGGGAAGCTCGGATCGGCGGCACTGGTTGTCGTCACCCCCGGCGGCATCGCGGAGATCGCCACCGTCGCGGCTCGGGTGTCGGGTGAGGACGTGTTCGTCGTCGGCTCCGGATCCGGCCACGCCGAGGTCGGGCTCGGCCGATTCCTCGGGCTGCAGCACAGCGGCACCTTCGTGCTCGACGAGCGCGGCGAGGTGCTCGCTGCGAGAACCGCGACGCTGCCGACCGGTGCCTTCAGCGCCGCAGAGGTGATCGCGGCGCTCGCGCGCTAGATGCTCGCGGGCAGGCGCTCTGCGTCATCCTCATAGACGTTGAAGCGGTAGCCGACGTTGCGAACGGTGCCGATGAGCGACTCGAGGTCGCCGAGCTTGGCGCGAAGGCGCCGCACGTGCACGTCGACCGTGCGGGTTCCGCCGAAGTAGTCGTAGCCCCAGACCTCGCTGAGCAGCTGCTCGCGGGTGAACACGCGGCTCGGGTGGGTGGCGAGGAAGCGCAGCAGCTCGAACTCCTTGAAGGTGAGGTCGAGCGGGCGCCCGTGCACCTTCGCGCTGTAGGAGGCCTCGTCGATGACGACGCCAGACGCCTGGATCTTCGAGCTCGTCTTGTTCTCGCTCTGGCGCCCGATGGAGAGCCGGATGCGCGCGTCGGCCTCTGCCGGCCCCGCGTTCTCGAGAATGACGTCGTCGACACCCCAGTCGGCCGAGACCGCCGTGAGGCCGCCCTCGGTGAGGATGAGGATGAGCGGAACGTTCACGCCCGTCGTGTTGAGGATCTTGCACAGCGACTTCGCACTCGCCAGATCGAAGCGCGCGTCGACGAGGATGAGGTCGCAGGTGGGCGCGGTGATGAGACTCGCCGGTTCAGCCGGGATCTGCCGGGTCTTGTGACTGAGTAGTCCTAGTGCGGGTAAGACCTCAGTGTCGACCGCAGAGGTCAGGATGAGCAACTGCGCCAACGGTCCTCCAAAGTGCCTGAAGTCATACTACAAGCGCCTTAAGATTGGCGGGTGACTATGAAACTGGCGAGCATCATCCCCGTCTGGGTTCTCGTGCTCGTCGCGGCGGTGGTCATCGGCCTCGTCTCGACCGGCTACGAGTACTACACCTGGCTGCCGATCGCGCTCGGCGCGACCATCATCCTCACCTTCGTCGTGCAGCTCTCGCTGCGCACGAAGGAGGGCTTCGTCGGCCGACTCGTGCTCAGCACGGTCGGTGCGCTCGTGATTCTCGCGGTCGCCACGGCCGTGCTCACGCTCACCCGCTGAGTTAGGCTTGCAGCATGCTTCTCGCCCTCGAACTCTTCTTTGTCGGGCTGCTGATCCTTGCCGGGCTCGCGATCGGCTTCGTCTCCGTCGTGGTGCTCTACAACCTCTTCCGGGGTCAGCGCTAAGCGCTCCCCGCATTGATCGAGACAGCATGATCGAGATCGACGCGAGCATCCCCTCCGAGCTCGCCCCCCTCGCCTGGCTCATCGGCCTGTGGGAGGGCACCGGCGTCGTGCACTACACCCACGGCGACGAGACCCGCGAGTTCGAGTTCGGCCAGCGCCTCACCTTCACCCACGACGGCCTTCCCTACCTCAACTACCAGTCCTACACGTGGGCCCTCGACGACGACAACGCGCCCCACGTCGCAGAGACGGGCTACTGGCGGCTGAGCAGGCCGGCCGATGCGGGCGACGCGGGCCCTGGACTGCTTCCGGGTGTCGGCCCTCGTCCGTTCGCCTCGGCGGAGGCGGTTGAGACGCTGCGCAATGCGAACGACGCGTTCGACCTCGAGGTCTCGCTCGTGCATCCAAGCGGTGTCAGCGAGCTCTACCTCGGCCAGGTCAAGGGCCCGCGCATCGACCTCGCCACCGATGCCGTGGTGCGCACCGCGACCGCCAAGGAGTACAGCGCCGCCACGCGCCTCTACGGCCTGGTCGAGAACCGCCTGCTCTGGGCGTGGGACATCGCCGCCCTCGGCCAAGACCTGCGCACGCACGCCTCCGGGAGCCTCGATCGTGTCGAATAATCCTTTCACCTCCCTGCCGGGCGCCGTCGGATCCCCGCCGGAGCACTACGGCAACCCCCTCGCCGAGCAGCGCGCGCTCGCGGCCGGGCTCGCAGTGGTGTCGCTGGACGACCGCGGCGTCATCTCCCTCACCGGCCCCGACCGCCTGAGCTGGCTCGACTCGCTCACCTCGCAGGCGCTCACGGGCCTGCGCCCGGGGGAGTCGGCGGAGACCCTGCAGCTCGACCCGAACGGCCGCCTCGAGTACGCGATTCGAATCGTGGATGACGGCGAGACCGCCTGGCTGCTCGTCGACGCCGACGAGACGGCTGGCCTGCTGACGTGGCTCCAGCGCATGAAGTTCATGCTCAACGTCTCCATTGACGACCGCACCGCGGACTTCGCAACGGTCGGCTCGCTCGGCCTGCCGGTCACCGGCGCCACCGTCGTCTGGAACGACCCGTGGAACACCGTCACCCGCGGCGGCCACCAGTACGCGGATGCCGCCCACGAGTACCACTGGACCTACAGCGAGTCGCTCGTGCCGCGGGCCGCACTCGCCGCTCAGCCGGCGGCCGGCACCCTCGCCCTGGAGGCCCTTCGTATCGCCGCCTGGCGTCCGCGCTTCGCGACAGAGGTCGACGAGCGCTCGATCCCGCACGAGCTCGACTGGCTGCGCTCTGCCGTGCACCTGTCGAAGGGCTGCTACCGCGGGCAGGAGACGGTCGCCAAGGTGCACAACCTCGGCCACCCGCCCCGCCGTCTAGTGATGCTGCACCTCGACGGTGTCACG
Source organism: Conyzicola sp. (assembly GCF_057073975.1). NCBI lineage: Bacteria > Bacillati > Actinomycetota > Actinomycetes > Micrococcales > Microbacteriaceae > Conyzicola > Conyzicola sp. The sequence continues at coordinate 7,976 of NZ_JBXMIS010000030.1, forward strand.
CCGGCCGCTGGCGCAGCGGTCATGCTCGGCGACACCGAGGTCGGTCGGGTCACCTCCGCCGCCATGCACTTCGAACTCGGACCGATCGCCCTCGCGGTGGTCAAGCGCAGCACTTCTCTTGGAGATCTCACCGTGCTCGTCGACGAGTCGCCGGTTGCCGCAGCCCAGGAGCTCATCGTGCCGCCGAGCGCGGGAGCCGAGGCGAACGTGCCGCGGTTGCCGCGGCTTGGTGCGGTTCAGCGCTAGCGCCAGCGGAACCCGTTCGGGGCGACTGACTCCCACGCGACGGTGAGCTCGCCGAGCTTCCAGCGGGATGCCGTGCCGAGAACGGGCCAGTCGTTCTTCATCGCCCGCGCCACCGCGATCCAGCGCTGGCTCGGCCCGAAGGCGCTGAGCGCCGCGTTGTACTGCCAGTGCCGGTCGAGGTCGGCGAGGAAGGCGTGCACCCTTTCGCCGGGCACGTTGCGGTGGATGAGCACCTTGGGCAGGCGCTCTGCCACGATCGACGGCTCATCGAGGTCGGCGAGGCGGAGGCTGACGGTGAGGCTCTGCGGTCCATTGGCAGTGACATCCACCCAGCTGCACACGCGGCCGACCTCGTTGCAGGTTCCCTCGACGAGCACGCCGCCCGGTTGGAGGCGACCGACCATGCGGTGCCAGTTCTCGTGCACCTCGCCCTCGTCATACTGCCGCAGAACGTTGAGCGCGCGGATCACGATGGGTGGGCGCCCCGGAACCTCGAACCCGCCGAGGCGGAAGCTGACACCTGGCTTCGCGGATAGCGACGCGAGTGCCACGCGCGCTGGTTCGATCTCGATGCCGACGACCTCGACATCCGGCCGCACCTTCGCCAGCCGGTCGAAGAGCTCGAGGGATGTCGTGGCGCTCGCCCCATAGCCGAGGTCGACCACGAGCGGGTCGTCGGCGGTGCGCAGCACGGGCAGCTGGGCGATCCACCGGTCGATGCGGCGGAGGCGGTTGGTGCCCGTGGTGCCGCGCGTGACCCGACCCTCGACCATGCATCCATTCTCCCGCTTGCCCGGCTACCTGTACGCAACTCAGGCGCACACGCTGGCGCGGCATTCGTGAACCCCGCAATTCCGCGCCTCTACGGTTGCCGCTAGCGCGCCGTGCCTGAGTTGCGAACGGCGCGAGCGCACCGGGCGGGCGGGCGGGTGGCGGGGGCGACGCCGGCGGCACCATGGATAGGCTTGGGGCATGACGTACACGCTGATCCTGCTCCGCCACGGCAACTCCGACTGGAACCAGAAGAACCTCTTCACAGGCTGGGTCGATGTGCGACTGAGCGACCAGGGCGTCGCAGAGGCGAAGCGCGCGGGCGAGCTGCTCGCGGCATCCGGCCTGAAGCCCACCGTGCTCTACACGAGCGTGCTGACGCGTGCGATCCAGACCGCCAACCTCGCACTCGAGGTCGCCGACCGCCTCTGGATTCCGGTCAAGCGCAGCTGGCGCCTCAACGAGCGCCACTACGGCTCGCTACAGGGTCTCGACAAGGCTGAGACGCTCGCGAAGTACGGCGAGGAGAAGTTCATGACCTGGCGCCGCAGCTTCGATGTGCCGCCGCCCCCGCTCGATGACGATGCCGAGTACAGCCAGGTGCACGACGAGCGCTACATCGGCATCGACGGCGAGATCCCCCGCACCGAGAGCCTCAAGATCGTGATCGACCGGATGCTGCCCTACTGGGAGTCCGACATCGTGCCGTCCCTGACAGCGGGCGAGACGGTTCTCGTCACGGCCCACGGCAACTCGCTGCGCGCGCTCGTGAAGCACCTCGACGGCATCTCTGACGACGCTATCGCCGAGCTCAACATCCCGACCGGAATCCCGCTGGTCTACGAGCTGGACGACAACTTCGTTCCCCTGAAGCCCGCCGTCTACCTCGACCCAGAGGCCGCTGCCGCGGGCGCGGCCGCTGTCGCGGCGCAGGGCAAGAAGTAGGGCGCTAGCCCAGCGGGTCGTCTTCGACATCCACGGCCGCTACGAGGGCTACCGATTCACGAGCCAGATCCATGCCCCGATCGCGGCTGCGAGTGTGACAAAGAGCTGCCCGAGCGACGGGTCGCTGCGTCGAGATCGCGGCCTGCGCCTAGTGCGCGCTGTGCCGCCGCGACCAAGGGCCGGTTGGCGAGAGTAGCCGCGCTTGCCAGAGTTCGCTGCACGGGGCACAGATCGAGGGGCGTGGGGAGCTGCCAGTCGCGGCCCGAGAGTTTCCTCCAACGCGAGGAACTCCCTCACGATATGTTGACCTGCAGTTGATGGGATTGGCTTGTCGTGCCAGGTGGCCGGCACGACAGCCGACGCGACAATCTGTGCGATCTGCTCCGCGCTGAAGGTCCGCCGCTCCAGACTCACATTCGCGAGCTCCGTGTGTCTGAGCACTCGCACACTGGGCTCGTACTCGCCTGCACCTGCCGGCGCTTTGTGGGTGATCTTCGATGGATCCACGAAGACGATCAAGGCGGTGACCGGCACCGTCAACCCGCAAGCCCGGGACAGTCTTACCGATGCCTGAGAGGCCTCGCGCAGGGAGTTGTTCACATACTGCGTCTTGAACCCTCCGACGAACATTCCCCGCCCGGCGACCCAGACATCCTTGCCTGGGCTGTACTTGGTGTTGATGGTGAAGACACCGGGTGGGCCAATGAGCACGTGGTCGATATCCGTCATCCGGGCGCCAATTGGAACCGAGTGCAGCACGGTCCAGGTGTCGTCGAAAATGGCAAGCGCATTCGCGACGACTCGTTCGCCCAAGACTCCGCGGTACCAGCCCTCCGCCTCATCGTCGATTGTGACGGCTCCGGAGGACTGATCGACGCGGATCGTGCCGAGATCCCATTGCCGCAGCAACTCGTCGACGAGCGAATGGCCCGGCACTCGCTCGCGAAGATCACTCATGAAGTCAGGCTGGCGGACTCCTCAGAACCCAACCAGCCCACCTTCGGGGCACGCTAGTCCGACGACGACCAATCGCCCGTCGCCAGGTACTGCACCTTCTTGGCGATCGAGACCGCGTGGTCGGCGAAGCGCTCGTGGTAACGGGAGGCGAGGGTGGCGTCTACGGTGTCGACCGCTGCGCCCTTCCAGGTCTCGCCGAGCACCTTGTCGAAGACGCTGAGGTGAAGGGCGTCGACCTTGTCGTCCTCGTCGCGGATCTTCTCTGCGATCGTGAGGTCTTCGGAGGTGAGCAGCTCGACGAGCATGTTCGCGATCTTGACGTCGAGCGCACCGAGGTCTTTGAAGGTCGAGCGGAGTCCCTTGGCGATGACCTTGTCGGGGTAGCGGTAGCGCGCGAGCTGCGCGATGTGCTCTGCCATGTCGCCCATGCGCTCGAGCGAGGCAGAGATGCGAAGCGCGCTCACCACGATGCGAAGGTCGCGGGCCACCGGCTGCTGCCGAGCAAGGATGTTGATCGCCAGCTCGTCGAGCTCGAGGGCCGCGGTGTCGATGCGGTCGTCGTCGGCGATGACGGTCTCGGCCAGCGCGACGTTCGACTCGTTGAAGGCGCGCGTGGCGTTGTCGATGGATGCCGCGACGAGCGTCGCGATCTCGACGAGGCGATCCTGCACCTCTCGCAGTTCCTGCTGGAAGACCTCGCGCATGTTTTTGTTTCCCTCGTGTTCGCGCGCCAATGGACACCGCTGGCGCAGTCGCAGCAACGATGCTCCCGCAAGGTTAACAGCAGGTGTTGCAGTACTGAACTCTTATAGCGAATGACCCCGGATGCCATGAATCGTGGATGGCCGAGGTCGTGGGTAACTAACCTAGTGCCCATGGACACGGCATGGCTGGTGCCCCTCTCGCTGGCATTCGGTGCTGCAGTCGGAGCAGGGATGACCCTCGTCGTCGTTCTCGCGGCACGGCGCGGCCGAATCGCTGCCGAGGTCGTCAACCAGTCGGTGCCGGAGGGCGTCGATCAGGTGCTCGATGCGCTCGGCTCTGCCGGCATCGTCATCGACTCGTCGAACAACGTCATCAAGGCGAGCCCGGGCGCGCTCGCCCTCGGACTCGTGTTCAACGCCGGCCTTGTGCACCCAGAGCTCGTGGATCTCGTCGACCGTGTTCGACGCACCGGCGACCCGGTCAGCGAGGAGCTTCATCTCGCGCGCGGCCCATTCGGATCAGCGACGATCCACCTCGCCGTCGGCGTCTCGCGACTCGGAGCCCGCTACGTGCTGCTCATCGCCGACGACCGCACCGAGTCCTATCGACTGGATGACGTTCGGCGCGACTTCATTGCCAACATCAGCCACGAGCTGAAGACGCCGATCGGTGCCGTCGGGCTGCTCGCCGAGGCGCTCGCCGAGGCCGCCGACGACGCGGAGCAGGTGAAGAGGTTCGCCAAGCGGCTCACCAAGGAGTCGCATCGGCTCGCTCGCATCACCAAGGAGATCATCGACCTCTCGCGCCTGCAGGCCGACGAGGCCCTTGGCAGCCACGAGCTGGTCGACCTCGACGAGGTCGTCGCCCAGGCCATCGACCAGAACAGGGTCGCCGCAGACAAGCACGACATCCGGCTGGTCAGCGGTGGGGATGCCGGTGTCGAGGTCTACGGCGACGTCTCGCTGCTGACGGTCGCCCTCGACAACCTCGTCTCCAACGCCGTGCAGTACTCGCCGGCCAACTCGCGGGTCGGCATCGGGGTCTCGACGGGTGACGGCGTCGTCGAGATCGCCGTGACCGACCAGGGCATCGGCATCGCCGACGACGAGCGCGACCGCGTGTTCGAGCGGTTCTACCGCAGCGATCCCGCCCGCAGCCGCAACACCGGCGGTTCTGGGCTCGGGCTGAGCATCGTCAAGCACATCGTGCAGAACCACGGCGGGGATGTTCGGGTCTGGTCCCAGCAGGGGCACGGCTCCACGTTCACCGTTCGCCTTCCCGCGGCATCGGCCGCAGCCGCAGCAAGCCTCAACGCACTGGAGAAGTAGCCATGACCCGAATCCTCATCGTCGAAGACGAGAAGTCGCTCAGCGAGCCTCTGGCCTACCTGCTCGGCAAGGAGGGCTACGAGACAACGATCGTCGCCGACGGCCTCGCAGCGGTCGCAGAGTTCGACCGCAACGGCACCGACCTCATGCTGCTCGACCTCATGCTGCCCGGCATGCAGGGCACAGAGGTGTGCCGCGAGATCCGCACCCGCTCCGCCGTTCCGATCATCATGCTCACCGCGAAGGACAGCGAGGTCGACATCGTCGTCGGCCTCGAGCTCGGTGCCGACGACTACGTCACGAAGCCGTATTCCAGCCGCGAGCTGCTTGCCCGCATCCGCGCGGTGCTGCGCCGCAAGACCGAGCCAGAGACAGAGAACGACGCCGTGCTCGAGGCCGGCGACGTGCGCATGGACATCGAGCGCCACACCGTCTCCGTGCAGGGCAAAGACATAGCGATGCCGCTCAAGGAGTTCGAGCTGCTCGAGCTGCTGCTGCGCAACGCTGGGCGCGTGCTCACCCGTGGCCAGCTGATCGACCGGGTGTGGGGTGCCGACTACTTCGGCGACACGAAGACGCTCGACGTGCACATCAAGCGCATCCGCTCGCGCATCGAGCAGGTTCCGTCAGAGCCGACGATGCTCGTGACGGTTCGCGGCCTCGGCTACCGCTTCGAGGCCTGAGAGCCCGGTCTACTCCGCCGGTGAGGCGCTGGGCGACGGCGTGACCGACGGCGTCGGTCGCGGCGCAGGGCCGGGCAGCAGGTCGGAGTACTCGAGCTGCGTGCCGTCGAGCACTGGCACGGCGATGCTCGTGCCCTTCGACTCGCCCTCTGCGAAGAAGTACACGTCGATGGTGGAGCCGACGCTGACGTCGGCGCCGCGCAGCACGAGCTGGTCGTCGGCACTGTGACCGACCGCGACCGCCTCGCCGGCTGGCACGTCGAGCTCTGACTCCTGCTTGTCGCCGTCGCCGTCGGTGAACTGCACGGTGACGGTCTCGTCGCTGGTGCCCTCGTTGACGATGGAGAAGACGAGGGCGACATCCGCGCCGTCCTCGCTGAGGCCGAGCACGTTGCGCAGCTTGAGGTCGCCGACATTGGCGCCGGCTCCGTCGCTCGGCTGGTATGGCTTGAGGGTGCCGTTGATCGACACGAGGGTGCACCCGGCGGTGCCGACGAGAAGCGCCGAAGCCAGAGCGATGGATGCCGCGAGACGCGCTTTCACAGGACCCTCCAGAAGGTCTACCAGGGCCGCAATTCCGCCCGAAACTAGGACTCGAGCCTATCGCACCGCGCACGGGGGGAGCTCACGCTCCCTCGGCGCGCGCGGGGCCCCGTGGTAAACTCGATGCCGGCGAAAGGACCGACGCATGCTGTTCGAAGTTGGAGAGACCGTCGTTTATCCGCACCATGGGGCCGCAACCATCGTCGAGGTGAAGAAGCGCACCATCAAGGGCGAAGAGAAGCTCTACCTCAAGCTCAACGTCACGCAGGGCGACCTCGTTATCGAGGTGCCCGCAGCGAATGTCGACCTCGTCGGGGTTCGCGACGTCATCGGCAGAGACGGCCTCGACCGCGTCTTCGAGGTGCTCAAGGCACCCTTCGTCGAGGAGCCGACCAACTGGTCGCGCCGCTATAAGGCCAACCTGGAGAAGCTCGCTTCCGGCGACGTCATCAAGGTCTCCGAGGTGGTGCGCGACCTGTGGCGCCGCGACCAAGACAGAGGCCTGTCGGCCGGGGAGAAGAGCATGCTCGCCAAGGCGCGGCAGATTCTCACCTCAGAGCTCGCCCTCGCCGAGAAGACCGACGAGCAGCGCGCCGCAACGCTGATCGACGAAGTGCTGGCCTCCTAGGTGGCCACCCCAGCCGTCGCGGTCATCATCGTGGCCGCCGGCAGCGGAACGCGCCTCGGCCGCCCAGAGCCGAAGGCATTCGTGCCGGTGGCCGGGCGCAGCATCCTCGAACGCGCCGTCGACACCGTCTTCTCCCTCGCGCAGCCGGTGCAGCTCATCGTGGTCGCCCCGATAGCGATGCTGGATGAGGCGCGCAGCATCGCCGAGCGCGTCGCCGGTGCCGCCGGCAGCCACCTCTCTGTTGTGGCCGGAGGAGACACCCGCCAGCAGTCCGTCGCCGCGGGGCTGAGCGTCGTCGACTCCGCTGTCACCACCGTGCTCGTGCACGACGCGGCGCGCGCCTTCACCCCCACCGCCCAGTTCGAGGCCGTCATCGCGGCGGTCGCAGAGACGGGCGGAGGCGTCGTGCCCGGGCTCGCCGTTGCCGACACGATCAAGCAGACCGACTGGACGGGCAGGGTCGAGACCACGCTCGACCGCTCCGCGCTCGTGGCGGTGCAGACCCCGCAGGGCTTCCCGCGCGCGCTGCTCGACTCCTCCTACGCGGTTGCCACGGAAGACCACACCGACGACGCGGCCGTGTTCGCTGCTGCCGGGCATCCGGTCACCGTCGTCGACGGCGACGACCTCGCGTTCAAGATCACGACCCCCTGGGATCTGCGCAAGGCGGAGGCACTCGTCGCTCCTTCGGCCCCGAGCACAGAGGCCCCCGTCGCACGAGTCGGAACCGGGGTCGACGTGCACGCCTTCGACGAGTCGCGGCCGCTCTGGCTCGGCGGCGTCTACTGGCCAGACGAGCCGGGCCTCGCCGGCCACAGCGACGGGGATGCCGTGTGCCACGCCATCTGCGACGCCCTGCTCTCTGCCGCGGGACTCGGTGACATCGGCTCGCGGTTCGGCACGGCAGACTCGCGCTTCGTCGAGGCCCACGGCGAGGTGTTCATCACAGAGACCCTCGAGCTCGTGCGCGGCGCCGGCTTCACGATCGGCAACGTCGCGGTGCAGGTGATCTCGAACCGGCCGAAGGTCGCGCCGCGTCGGGTCGAGCTCGAGAGGGTGCTGAGCCACCTCGTCGGCGCCCCGGTGAGCGTGTCAGCGACCACTACCGACGGACTCGGATTCACGGGTCGAGGTGAGGGCGTTACGGCGCTCGCGACCGCAATGCTCAATTCGTGACCGTAAACTTGCCCGGTGACGATCCGGCTCTATGACACCAAGGCGCAGGCGCTTGCCGACTTCGTTCCCCTTGTCGACGGCAAGGTCGGAATCTACGTCTGCGGCCCGACGGTGCAGTCGAGCCCGCACATCGGCCACCTGCGCAGCGCCCTCGTCTACGACCAGTGGCGCCGCTGGCTGAACTACCGCGGCTTCGACGTGACCCTCGTGCGCAACGTCACCGACATCGACGACAAGATCCTGGCGAACGAGACAGAGGGCGACCCGTGGTGGGCGCTCGCCTACCGCTTCGAGCTCGAGTTCACCGATGGCTACCGTCGCATCGGCATCCAGGCGCCGACCTACGAGCCACGGGCCACGGCATCCGTTACCCAGATGCAGGAGATCATCGAGCGCCTCATCGCGCGGGGACATGCCTACCCGGCCCCCGACGGATCGGGCGACGTCTACTTCGACACCGGCTCGTGGTCGTCCTACGGCGAGCTCACGCGCCAGAAGCCCGACGACATGGTCGCTGCGGCCGACGCCGACCCGCGCGGCAAGCGCGACCCCCGCGACTTCGCCCTATGGAAGGGCCACAAGCCGGAGGAGCCAGCCTCGGCATCCTGGGATTCCCCGTGGGGCGCCGGCCGCCCCGGCTGGCACATCGAGTGCTCTGCCATGAGCTCTCGATACCTCGGCACCGCCTTCGACATCCACGGCGGCGGCCTCGACCTTCGCTTCCCCCACCACGAGAACGAGCTCGCGCAGTCCACGGCTGCCGGTGACGCTTTCGCGAGCTACTGGGTGCACAACGGCCTCGTGAACATCAACGGGCAGAAGATGTCGAAGTCGCTCGGCAACTCCATCTACGCGGCAGAGTTCCTCGCGATGGCCCGCCCGCTCGTCGTGCGCTACTACCTCGGCGCCGCCCACTACCGCTCCACCATCGACTACCACGACGGTGCGCTCGTCGAGGCAGAGGCTGCCCTCGAGCGCATCGAGACCTTCCTCGACCGCGTCGACCGTCGCCTCGAGGGCACGCGCTTCGCCGGCAGCGGGGTCACGCTTGTTCCCGACGACTTCGCCGAGGCGATGGATGACGACCTCGCCATCCCGCAGGCGCTCGGCGTGCTGCACGAGAAGGTTCGGGCCGGCAATGCCGCGCTCGACGACGAAGAGCTCTCCGCCGCCGCGAGCATTCGCGGCGAGGTGATCGCCATGGTCGAGGTACTCGGCATCAACCCCCTCTCGCCGGAGTGGAACACGGATGCCGACGCGGCAACCGCGATCGCCCTCGCCGCGCTCGTCGAGACCCTCATCACCGACCGGAACGCCGCACGCGCGGCGAAGGACTACGCGGCCGCCGACCGCATCCGCGACGAGCTCGCGGCTGCTGGCATCACGGTCGAAGACGGGCCTAGCGGCTCACATTGGAGTATTGGATCATGAAGTCCGCAAGCAACAAGCCCCGCGCTGGCGCCGTTCGCAAGGGCCGCAAGGGCCCGCAGGTCGCCTCAGGCGGCCAGGGCCGCCAGGCTCTCGAGGGCCGCAAGCCAACCCCGAAGGCGGAGGACCGCCCGTATCACCCCGCTGGCAAGCGCAAGGCCGCGGCCGAGCGCTTCGAGGCGGCCGGTGGCAAGAAGTCGACGTCGCGCAACACCGAGGGTGCCGTCAGGCCGCCGCAGCAGCGCAAGGCGAAGTCCTCAGACGAGACCGAGGTCGTCACCGGCCGCAACTCGGTGCTCGAGGCGCTGCGCGCCCGCATCCCTGCGACGGCGCTCTACATGGCGACCCGCATCGAGTACGACGACCGCGTCAAGGAGGTGCTGTCGCTCGCCACTGGTCGCGGCATCCCGATCCTCGAGGTCATGCGTCCAGAGCTCGACCGCCTCGCCGGCTTCGACTCGGTGCACCAGGGTCTCGCGCTCAAGGTGCCGCCGTACGACTACGCGCACCCGCTCGAGCTGCTCGACAAGATCATCGCGAGCGGCCGCGTTCCGCTGCTCGTCGCGCTCGACGGAATCACCGACCCGCGCAACCTCGGGGCGATCATCCGCTCCGTCGCCGCGTTCGGCGGCCACGGCGTTATCGTGCCGCAGCGTCGCTCGGTTGGGCTGACAGCATCCGCGTGGAAGACCTCGGCTGGCGCCGCCGCCCGCACGCCCGTTGCCATGGCGACCAACCTCACCCAGACCATCAAGGCATACAAGGAGCGCGGCGTCTTCGTGCTCGGCCTCGACGGTGACGGCGAGGTCTCTCTGCCGAACCTCGCCCTCGCGAAGGAGCCGGTGCTCGTCGTCGTCGGCAGCGAGGGCAAGGGCCTGTCTCGCCTCGTGACGGAGAACTGCGACGCCGTCGTCTCCATCCCGATCTCGTCGACCACCGAATCGCTCAACGCGGGCATTGCGGCAAGCGTCACGCTCTACGAGATCTCGAAGCTGCGCGCTGCCGCGAAGAAGAAGTAGCGCGCCGGCTCAGGCGTCGCGCAGGCCGAACCGCGCGTGGATGCGCTTCATCCACCGCGGGGCCCACCACATGATCCGCAGCTGCCAGGTCATGATGGCGGGCACGAGCAGCAGCCGCACGAGGGTCGCATCGAGGATCACGGCAACGGCGAGCGCAACACCGAGCTGCTTGATGACCATGAGGTCGCCGGTGGCGAAGCCCGTGAAGACGACGACGATCGTGAGAGCCGCCGAGGTGATGATGCGCCCAGAGCGCTGCAGGCCGACCGCGATCGCCTCCCTTCCCTCGATTCCCGCGTCGAGCGCCTCCTTGACGCGCGACAGGATGAACATCTCGTAGTCCATCGCGAGGCCGAACCCGAAGGCGAGCACGAGCACGAGCACGAGCGGATCGACACCGAGCACGTCGGCGGTGTCGAAGTTCATCAGGCCGGCGAAGTTGCCCCACTGGAAGCCCCACACGAGGATTCCGATCGAGGCCCCGAGCGAGAGAGCGCTCGCCAGCAGCGCCTTGATCGGCACCACGAGAGACCCGGTCATGAGGAACAGCAGCGCGATCGTGCCGAACGCGATGATGAGGATGGCGAGCGGAGCCCGGTCGATGAGCGACTGGGAGAAGTCGACCGTGCGCGCATCCGTTCCGGTGACGAGCGCGGAGGAGTCGGGGCGCAGCGCCCGAACGTCGTCGACGATGTCGACGCCGTCGGTGGGGGAGACCCGCACGATCGTGCGCCATCCGTCGCCCGACTCGAGCGGGGTGCTCACCGAGTCGACGGTGGCAATCTGCTCGACGTCGGCTGCCCACGCAACGGCGTCTGCCTCCGACTGGGTGACGAGCGCGATGCGGGGGCCTGCGGCATCGGGGAACTCGGCGGCGAGCGTGTCGACGAAGACGGCCTGGGTCGACGACTCCGGGATTCCGTCGGCGCTCGTGTTGGCGAGGCGCAGTGAGAAGGCCGGGAGGGCGAGTGCGACGAGCGCGAGGAGGCAGAGCAGCGTCACCAGCGCGGGGTGCCGCTGGACGCGGCGGGTGAGGCGGGAGAAGACACCCTCGGTCGGCGCGATGTCGCCGAAGTGCCGCACGACACGCTTGACCCCGGGAACGTAGGCGAGCGCGCCCGGTCGCACGAGCCGGTCTCCGGCAAGGCCGAGCAGCGCTGGCACGAGCGTGAGCGCGGAGGCGATGGCGATGACCGTGACAGAGAGAGCGCCGATGCCGATGGCCCGCACGACGCGGGGCTCGAAGACGAGCAGACCGGCGCTGGCAATCGCGAAGGTGATGCCGGAGTAGAGCACGGTGCGGCCCGCGCTGTCGGCCGTGCGACCGATTGCATCGAGCCGCCGGGCGCGACGGGCCGCGCGATCCGGCGACAGCAGCTTCTCTGCGGCGTCGAGTCGGCGGTGCTCCTCGCGGAAACGGCTCACGATGAGGAGTCCGTAGTCGATCGAGAGGCCGAGGCCTACCGCGGTGACGACGTTGATGACGGTCGTGTCGATGTCCATCAGGTAGCTGAAGCCGAAGAGCGCTCCGAGGGCACCGATGATCGAGGCGATGGCGCCGATGAGTGGCACGCCGGCGGCGAGGAAGCCGCCGAAGACGACGAGCATGATGAGCAGGGCGATGGGAAGAGCCACCGCCTCCCCGCGCTCGAGGTCGTGCTGCGAGATCGAGACGACGGAGTCGACGAGGAGGTCGCTGCTGCCGACCTCGACCGTGGCATCCGGCAGCTGCGTGCGTAGTTCATCGCGCTGCTCGGTGAGCACCTCGAGGGTCTTCTCGGCGCTGGAGGTGACGACGAACAGGATGCCCCGCTCGTCATCGGAGAAGAGCGGCGCCGCGGCGGGCGGCACGCTGCCATCGGCGAGACGCGGAATCGTGAGCGGGTCGACGAACTCGTCGCCGGAGAACTCGGAGCTGAGCGCGGCCGATGTCTCCTTCAGTGCAGGGTCGTCGAGGTCGACGCCGTGCACGAGCAGCGTTATCGGCGCAGCGGCGTCGTCGTCGCTCTCGCTCTCACTGAGGATGTCGTCGGCGCGGCTGCTCTCGCTGTTCGCCGTCGGTGCAGAGCTCTTCAGCCGGTCGAAGACTGTGTCGCCGCCGACGCCGGAGATCGCGACGGCAATGGTGACGCCGAGCAGGATCGCCCAGGCCAGTAGCGCCAGCAACGGGTGCCCGCCGGCTGCGCGGGCAATTCGTGCAAGGGGTCCGCGCTGAGGCATAGTGCTCCGTCGTCGTCGTGGGCGAAGGTCATGGACAAATCGTTCCACTATCGAAGCACATCGCGAGCACTCCTCAGTGCAGGCACGGCAAATGCATCAGACGTTCTTACGCCAGTCGTCCTCGTCGTCGGCGTCACCGCTGAGCGGAATGAGGTCGGTCGGCATCGTGATCGCACCGGTCGGCGGGTCGATGAGCGTCGCCTCGTCGCGTCGGTGCCGCAGCACGTTGTCGATATAGCTCTGCACGGCCTCCGCGAGAGGCACGTCGCGCTTCTCGTTCTGCGAGATGTACCAGCGGTGGTCGAGCAGCTGGTGGAATACCTCGGCGGGCTCGAGACGGCCCTGCAGCTCCTTGGGGATCGCCTTGATCACTGGTTCGAACACTCGGGCCAGCCACTCGTGGGCGGCCATCTCCTCATCGGCTCCTGCGGTGACGAAGGTGGCGACATAGGCGTCGAGGTCGTTGAGCAGGCGTCGCGCCTGGTTCTCGCCGGCGTCGAGCCCGGTGAGGCGGATGAGCCGACGGGTGTGGTGCCCGGCGTCGACGACCTTGGGCTGGATGCGCACCTGGGTGCCGGTCGTGTCGGTCTTGATCGCGAGCTCCTCGATGTCGAAGCCGAGGTCGTTGAGGCGCTCCACCCGCTCGTTGATGCGCCAGCGCTCCGTCGTGGCGAACTCCTCCGAGCCCGTGAGCTCCTTCCACAGGGTGCGGTACTGCGCGACGATGCCGTTGCTGATCTCGACGGGGTCGGCGTCTCCCTGCAGGCGTCCGCCGGCCTGGAGGTCGAGCAGCTCGCCGGCGATGTTGACGCGCGCGATCTCCAGGTCGTTCTCACGCTGTCCGTTTGACAGGCCGCCCGCGTAGAGCTTGCCCGTCTCGGCATCCACGAGGTAGGCGGCGAAAGCGCCAGCGTCGCGGCGGAAGAGGGTGTTCGAGAGCGAGACGTCGCCCCAGAAGAAGCCGATGATGTGCAGGCGCACGAGCAGCACGGCCGCGGCGTCGACGAGTCGGGTGGCAGTGTCGGGGCGCAGGGTCTGCGAGTAGAGAGCGCGGTAGGGCAGCGAGAACTTGAGGTGCCGTGTGACGAGCACCGACTCGAGCTCCTCGCCGTCGTCGGTCGTGCGGTTCGTGATGACGGCGACCGGGTCGACGCACGGAATGTCCATGCGCTGCAGGGTGCGCAGCATCTCGTATTCCCGCTTGGCCAGCTCTGCGGAGGTCTCCTTGATGGCGACCACGAAGCCAGAGAGATGGGCGAAGCGCACCAGGTGCCGCGAGATGCCCTTGGGGAGGGCCGCGATGTTGTCGTCGGGCCAGACCTCGAGTGGCAGGTTCCACGGCAGGTCGAGCAGGTTGGGGTCGACGCTGGCCGCGGTGATGTTGAGGGAGCCGCTCATGGTGTCCTTAAAAACGAGATCGAGCCTGCCGAAGAAATCTCGGCAGGCTCGATCACCGTACTAGCTCTAGTTGGCCTCGACTGCCTTCTTGCTGAGACGAAGGCCGCTCTCGGTGTCGAACACGTGGATGTGGTCGGGCTCCGGGGTGATGAAGACCTTCTCGCCGGCGTTCGGGTGGTTGCGGCCGTCGACGCGCACGACGATGTCGACACGGCGGTCGTCGATCGTGGTGTGGCCGTACAGGTAGCCGTCAGCGCCGAGCTCCTCGACGACGTCGACCTCGACCGGGAGGCCGGTGCCGCTCGTCGTGACCTTGACGTCTTCTGGGCGCACGCCGATGGTGACCTTCTTGGCCTTCGTGGCGCTCAGGGTCTCGCGGTCGACCTTCGCAACGGCGGTGCCGAACTTGAGGCCGCCGTCGACAACGTCGGCGTCGAAGAGGTTCATGGCCGGCGAGCCGATGAATCCTGCGACGAAGACGTTGACCGGTGCCGCGTAGAGGTCACGCGGGGTTCCGACCTGCTGAAGCACGCCATCCTTGAGAACCGCGATGCGGTCACCCATGGTGAGGGCCTCGGTCTGGTCGTGGGTGACGTAGACGGTCGTGACGCCGAGACGGCGCTGCAGCGAGGCGATCTGCGTGCGCGTCTGCACGCGCAGCTTGGCGTCGAGGTTGGAGAGCGGCTCGTCCATGAGGAAGACCTGGGGCTGGCGAACGATGGCGCGACCCATGGCAACGCGCTGGCGCTGGCCACCGGAGAGTGCCTTCGGCTTGCGGCCGAGGTATGGCTCGAGGTCGAGCAGCTTGGCTGCCTCGAGAACGCGGGTTGCACGCTCCTCCTTGGCGACGCCGGCGATCTTGAGCGCGAAGCCCATGTTCTCTGCCACCGTCATGTGCGGGTACAGGGCGTAGTTCTGGAAGACCATCGCGATGTCGCGGTCCTTCGGGGGAACGTCGGTGACGTCACGGTCGCCGATGAGCACGCGGCCGTCGTTGACCTCTTCGAGGCCGGCGAGCATGCGCAGGGACGTGGACTTTCCACAACCCGACGGTCCGACGAGGACGAGGAACTCGCCATCGGCGACCGAGAGGTCGAGAGCGTCGACCGCTGGACGGGTCGATCCCGGGTAGAGCCGGGTTGCCTTGTCAAAAGTGACAGATGCCATTATTCATTTCTCCTTCACCGGCAGGTACGTGCCGGACGATCCGTAGTGAATGGATGACAGTGTTTCCACCGCCACGCAAATTATGGCATAGAGCCGCATGGAGGCGCCGTGTGGCCAACTCCCAGCCACATCTCATACGATCGTCCGTGCGGTTGACCCGGCCGCCCACTCCACTTTTCTCCTGACCCTGTGAGGCTCGATGTCGTTCGGAAGCACGGACGGTCAGCCCGGCTTCGGCCAGCCTGACGGTAAGCAGCGCCGAGAAGAAGCACGCGAGAAGGCCAAGAGCATCCGCGAGCAGCACCGCAAGCAGGAGAAGAAGACCCGGCTCATCATCCAGTCGACGGTCATCCTGTTCTCGATTGCCGTCGTCGGAATCGTCGCGCTGATCCTCATCAACAGCATCCGTCCGACCGGTCCTGGCCCGCTCAACATGCGCAGCGACGGCATTCTCATCGGCGAGGACTTCGTGGCGGCCGAGACGGCAGCCACCCGATCGGGCGACGAGCCCATCGCCACGGTGCGCGACAGCGAGAGCGACGTGATCGCCATCGACATGTACATCGACTACTTCTGCACCATCTGCGGTGCCTTCGAAGAGGCCAACGGCAAGCAGATCGCGAAGTGGGTCGAGACGGGCGCGGCGACCGTCGAGATCCACCCGCTCGCGATCCTCGACCGTGTCTCGCAGGGCACGAGGTACTCGACCCGGTCTGCCAACGCGGCCGCGTGTGTCGCCAACTACTCACCGGATGCCTACTTCGCGTTCCACACCGCGCTGTTCGACAACCGGCCAGAGGAGAACACCGTCGGCCTCAGCGACGCCAAGCTCATCGAGCTCGCGACCAAGGCGAAGGCGACGAGAATGGCCTCGATCTCCGACTGCATCACAGAGCAGAAGTTCAAGTCGTGGGTGGCCGAGGCCAAGGAGCGCGCCCTCACCGGGCCGATTCCCAACTCCGACGTCGATGCCGTCTCTGGCACGCCGACGATCATCGTCAACGGCGTCAAGTACACCGGCGCGGCCAACGACGCCACGGCCTTCTCCAAGTTCGTGGTGCAGGCAGCGGGAACAGCATTCAACGAGGACGCGGTGCCGAGCCCGTCGCCGTCTCCCTCCGCCTCGCCCGCAGGCTGACGTCAGCAGACGGCGACGGAGCATCACTTCTCCGTGACCTTGCCCTGCTTGATGTGAAGTCGGCGCTCAGCCCGCTTGGCCACCGCTGAGTCGTGCGTCACGAGGATGAGCGTGATGCCCTTGTCACGCCACAGGCCCTCGAGCAGGTCCATGATCTCGTCGCGGGTCTCCTAGTCGAGGTTGCCCGTCGGCTCGTCGGCGAGCAGCACCTCCGGCTCCTTGACGAGGGCGCGGGCGATGGCGACGCGCTGCTGCTGCCCTCCGGAGAGCTCCGAGGGCCGGTGGGAGCCACGGTCGCCGAGGCCGACGCTCGCGAGTGCCTCTGCTGCCCGCCGACGGCGGTCGGCGGCCGGCACGCCGAGCGGGGCCAGCGCGGTCTCGACGTTCTCCTGAGCGGTCAGCGTCGGGATGAGGTTGAAGCCCTGGAAGACGAATCCGATCTCCTTCGCGCGAATAGCCGCGAGCCGGGAGTCGGGCATCGTCGAGAGCACGTCGTCGCCGAGCGTGACCGACCCGCTCGTCGGCCGCTCGAGCGCGCCGAGCATCTGCAGCAGCGTCGACTTGCCCCCGCCCGTCGGACCCTGGATGGCGATCATCTGCCCACGGTCGATGCGGAGGGTGACGTCGCTCAGCGCCGTCACCTTTCGTGAGGACTGCGTGTAGCTCTTCGAGACGTTGGTCAGTGTGTACATGGTTCTCTCCGTGGGTTCGTAGGGGTTGGGCGACGGCGCTTCACGCGACACTGCGAAGGGCTTCGGCGGGGCGAAGACGCGCGGCCCGCCATCCGCCGATCGCGCCGGCGAGGAGTCCGCCGGCGACCGCAAGGCCGACAGCGAGAAGGATGACGGCGCCGGTGATCGGAGCCTGCAGCGCGATCTCTGTGGCCGTCTCGGCCGCTGCTGCAGCATCCGGCGCACCGAAGCCCCCGCCACCGGGGCCGACCGGGCCCGCCTGCGCGACGACCGTCGTGGCCGACAGCGTGGGGGCGAGCGCGTTGATGATCGCAACGCCGGCGAGGCCGAGGCCGACGCCGAGGGCTCCGCCGATAAGGCCCTGGGCGAGGCTCTCGCCCGCGACCTGGCGCACGACGCGGCCGTTGCTCCAGCCGATGGCCTTGAGGGTGCCGAACTCGCGGGTGCGACGGCTCACCCCGGAGATGGTGAAGAGCACGGCGGTGAGGAACGCGGCGGCGAGCACGATGATCGAAAGCCAGGTTCCGAGCTTTCCGACCAGATCGGACGCGGTGCTCAGCGAGCCGGAGACGCTGGATGCGAGGTCGGCCTCCGTGCTCACCGTGGCATCCGGCAGTGCCGCCGCGAGGTCACTGCTGATCTGCTCGATGTCGGCGGAGCTGGCCGCCTGCACGTAGACGCTGGTCACCTGGCCGTCGAGCCCGGACAGCGACTGGGCGACATCGAGGGGGATGTAGGTGTTGGATGCCGTCGCGGCATCCGACGACGTCGACGAGACGATTCCGACGACCTCGAAGTCCGTTCCCCCGATCACGAGGGTGTCGCCAACTGCGAGCTCAGCGGAGGCTGCGTAGCTGCGGTCGACCATGACGACGTCGGCCCCGGTGTCGTCGCTCGTGAACGAGCGACCCTCGTCGAGCGAGACCGCGGTGAGCGGTCCGACGGTGGCCCCGCTCACGTCGATGCCCTCGACCGTGAACGAGTCGACGCTGAACGAGCTGCCGCCCGCGCCGTCCGCTCCGCCCTGTGCCGGAGGCTCTCCGAGTTGGCCGGGCTCCATGGCAGAGAAGTCGGGCATCTCGCCGTCGAAGGTCGAGTTGGTGAGGCTCAGGGTCGCTGTTGCCGCAGCGACGTTGTCGACGCCGAGTGCGGTGTCGAGGGCGCTCGCATCGAAGGTCGAGGTGCCGAAACCGGTGCTGAGGCGCGACTGGCTGAGCTCGGTGGTTCCATCGGTCGTCTGGCCGGATCCAGAGCCGAAGTCGAAGCTGGGCCGCTGGCCTTCTGCGGGTGCCTCCGGCTGCTGGGTGATGGTGACGTCGGTTCCGACGCCGTAGACGCTCGACAGCACGCTCGACTGGGCGTCGCGAACCCCCGCAGAGACGGCGTTGACGATGATGACAAGCGCGATGGCGAGGGCCATTCCGATCGCGATGATGGCGGTGTGCTTGCGGCGGTTGCCGAGCTCCCGCAACAGGTAGGTGCCGAACATGGTGCTCCTTGGATCGGGGACGGTGTGCCCCAGACGCTAGGGAGCGGGCCTATGGCTGCTTGTTGAGAAAGCTGAGGGAGTTCTATGCGATGTTTCCGCCAGCGACCGACGACCTCCGGCCGAGGCGCTGCCCGTGTCAGCCCGCGACGACACAATGGGAGCGTGACTCGTCGTGGATTGATCCTGTTCGCCGCCCTCGGGGTTGCGTGGGGAATTCCCTACCTCTTCATCAAGATCGCCGTCGGCGAGCTCGAGCCGGCGATGGTGGTGCTTGCCCGCTCGGGGCTCGCCGCGATCCTGCTGGTGCCGCTCGCGGTATTCAGACACGAGATCGCCCCGGTGCTGCGCCGCTGGAAGCCGATGCTCGCCTACACGATCGTCGAGATCGTGCTGCCCTGGTACTTCCTGAGCTCGGCCGAGCAGAACCTGCCGAGCTCGACGGCCGGCCTGCTGCTCGCGGCGGTGCCGCTTGCCGGTGTCGGCGTCGCCTTCCTGCTCGGTCGCCCCGCCAGCCTCTCGCCCCTCAACTGGGTCGGCATCGCCGTCGGCATGGTCGGGGTGGCCGCACTCGTCGGGCTCGACATCGGGGGCTCCGATCTGGGGAGTGTCGCCCAGATGGCCGTGGTCGTCGTTGGATACGCGCTCGGCCCCGCCATCCTGTCCCGCTGGGTTCCAGAGCTACCAGGCGTCGGTGTCGTCGCGGTCTCGCTCGCGGGCGCGGCCATCGCGTACATTCCCGTCGTGATTCTCACCGGCGCCTGGCCGACCGCCTGGCCGTCGGCGAACGCCACCGTCGCGATCGTGGTGCTCGCCGTCGTCTGCAGCGCGGTGGCCTTCCTGCTCATGGTGGCGCTCATCTCCGAGATCGGCCCCGTGCGGGCCACGACTATCACCTACGTCAACCCGGCGGTCGCCATTCTCGCCGGCGTGCTCGTGCTCGGCGAGAAGGTGACGGTGTGGACCATCGTCGGCTTCGTTCTCGTTCTCGCGGGCTCGTGGCTCGTCACGCAGAAGACGAGGGAGCCCGCGGCTGCTGTCGCGGACTCCCCGGTCGTCGATCGGCCGTAGCCGTCAGGTCACCAGGTCTCGCCGGCGGATCACCACTGCTGCGACGACCGACATCACCGAGGCGATGGCCAGCAGCATGACGACGGCACCGGCATCCAGTTCCTCTGCCGGCACGGCTGAGCTGTGGTGGAACGGGCTGGCGTTCTGCACCCACTCCGGCAGGTTCAGCAGTTCGCCGAACTGGCCGATCACGAAGCCGAGCACCAGCAGCCCCCACCCGAGCGCGATCGTGATGCGGGGCACCACGGCGAACGCGAGGGCCGTCACTGCCACGAAGACGAGCGCGGCCGGCGCATGAGCGAAGGCCGCTGCGGTGAATCGCCAGAAGTCCTCCGGGTTGCCTTCTGCCCTGGCCATCGCCGCCCCGGTTGCCGCTCCGGCGACAGCGCAGACGATGACGACCGATGCAGCAGAGACCACGAGCGTCGACGCGAGCCAACGCGACCGCGACACCGGTGCAGAGAGCAGCAGCTCTGCCCGACCCTCGGCCTCCTCCGAGCGGAGCCGGAGAACCGCCTGAACCCCTGCGGCGGCGGCGAGGACGCCGGCCATGCCGAGCAGGGCGGCGATGAAGACGTCGACGATGTCGGGGGAGGAACCGGGAACCAGGCGTCCGATCACCTCGGCGAGCGACCTGTTACTCTCGACGGCCTCGGCGACGACCGGGGCAAGGCCGCCGGCAATCGACCCGAGGAAGCCAACGCCGACGCACCATCCGATCAGTGACGCTCGCTGGGTGCGGATGGCGAGCCCGAGGGTCGATCGGCCGGTGCGCCGGGCCGTGGCCCGACCGCCACGCTCGGCGAAGACGCTGGATCCGAGGTCGCGTCGCGAGTGCAGCCAGATCGCCGATGCCGCGAGAGCCCCGAATCCGATGACACTGGCGAGGAGGGGCAGCAGGGTCGGCTCCGAGAA
>NZ_JBXMIS010000031.1:0-14003 GCF_057073975.1 Conyzicola sp.
AGGCAGTTGGCTTACCTACATGGAGTAACGATGACCAGGCACTTGCAAGAGCAGTTCAAAAATTAGTGAATGCACCAAAGAAAGATCAACGTGGAAACGCAATTGACGGCCTGGCTACATGTGCTCCGGGGTCGGTGAAATTCCGAACCGGCGGTGATAGTCCGCGACTCCCGATTGAAACTGACCGGGACTGACCTGGTGGAATTCCAGGACCGACGGTAATGACGACGCAAGTCGTTTAGTCCGGAAGGGAGGCAGCACGGTGCATCGGCGTTGCCGCTGCACGGGTTCTCGAACCCACCCCGGAGTCCGTCGGCAACCGATGGGAACGACCGGATGAGCGAGACAGTCAGCATGGACGCAGCCATGCGCCGCGCCCTCTCCCTCGCCGCCCGCGGACCCGCGACGGGCGTCAACCCGCAGGTCGGCTGCGTGCTGCTCGACGCCGAGGGCGCGATCGTCGCCGAGGGCTGGCACCGCGGGGCTGGCACGCCCCACGCCGAGGTAGACGCGCTGAGCAAGGTCGCCGACGCCCGCGGTCTCACCGCCGTCGTCACCCTCGAGCCCTGCAACCACACCGGCCGCACCGGCCCCTGCAGCGTCGCGCTCATCGAGGCCGGCGTCGAGCGGGTCGTCTACTCCGTCTCCGACCCGAACCCCGCTGCGGGTGGTGGTGCGGAGCGCCTTCGCGCGGCGGGCATTCCCGCGTCGGGCGGAGTGCTCTCCGACGAGACGGAGGAGCTGCTGCATCCGTGGCTGACCGCCGTGCGCCTCGGCCGCCCCTTCGTCACGGTCAAGTGGGCCTCGAGCCTCGACGGCCGCGCCGCAGCAGCCGACGGCACGAGCCAGTGGATCACCGGCTCCGCAGCCCGCCAGCACGTGCATGAGCGCCGTGCGCTCGCCGACGCCATCGTGGTCGGCACCGGCACCGTTCTCGCCGACGACCCGAGCCTCACCGCCCGCGGCGACGGCGGCGAGCTGCTCGAGCACCAGCCGATCCCGGTCGTCATTGGAACCCGTGCGGTGCCAGACGACGCGAAGCTGCGCAGTCACCCGGCCGGGCTCATCGAGACGGGAAGCCGGGATGTCGCAGCGGTTCTCGACGACCTCTACTCCCGCGACATCCGCCGCGTCTTCGTCGAGGGCGGGCCGACCGTCGCGAGCGCCTTCATCGCCGCCGGGCTCGTCGACGAGTACCTCGTCTACCTCGCGCCGACCCTCATCGGCGGGCCGACGCTCGCCATCGGTGACATCGGCGTTTCGACGATCGCCGGGCAGCACCGCCTGACGGTCACGGGCATCGACAGGCTCGGCGACGACATCCTCATTACCGCAAGGAGCATCTAGTGTTCACCGGAATCATTGAAGATCTCGGCTCTGTGGTCGAGATCGCAGAGCACGATGGCGCGGCGCGACTGCGCATCAGCGCGCCGCTCGCCGCATCCGACGCCGCTCACGGCGACTCGATCTCGGTCAACGGCGTGTGCCTCACCGTCGTCGATCAGGGGCCGGACTGGTTCGTCGCCGACGTGATGGCAGAGACCCTGCGCGCCAGCGTCATCGGCTCGCTGTCGGCAGGCGACCGGGTCAACCTCGAGCGCGCTGCCCGCGTCGACAGCCGTCTCGGCGGCCACATCGTGCAGGGCCACGTCGACGGCTCCGGCGCTCTGCTGAGCCGCATCGAGGGGTCGGCCTGGCACGTGCTGCGCATCACCCTTCCAGCCGACCTCGCTCCCCTCGTCGCCAACAAGGGCTCCATCACCGTCAGCGGCGTCTCGCTCACCGTGAGTGCCGTCAGCCCCGCAAGCGAGCCGGAGCAGTGGTTCGAGGTCTCGCTGATTCCCGAGACCCTCGCAGCGACCACCCTCGGCACCCTCGAGGTCGGCGGCGTGGTCAACCTCGAGACCGACATCCTGGCGCGCCACGTAGAGCGCCTGCTGAGCTTCACGAATGAAAGGAGCGGGATATGAGTCTCGCTGACATCCCCGCCGCCCTCGACGCTCTGCGCGCCGGCAAGCCTGTCATCGTCGTCGACGATGAGAGCCGAGAGAACGAGGGCGACGTCGTCATGGCGGCCCAGCTGGTCAGCCAGGAGTGGATGGCGTGGACCGTTCGCCACACCTCCGGCTACGTCTGCGCCCCGATGACGAACGAGATCGCCGACCGCCTCGAGCTGCCGGTCATGGTCGTCAACAACCAGGACGCCCGCGGAACGAACTACACCGTGAGCGTCGACGCGGCCGACCGCCAGAGCACCGGCATCAGCGCGGCCGACCGCGCGCACACGCTCCGCGTGCTCGCCGACCTCGACTCGACCCCGGCGAGCCTCATCCGCCCCGGCCACATCCTGCCGCTGCGCGCGATCGAGGGCGGGGTGCGCGAGCGCCCCGGCCACACCGAGGCCACCGTCGACCTGCTCAAGCTCGCCGGCCTCGTGCCGGTCGGCGTCATCGCCGAGATCGTCGAGGACGACGGCGAGATGATGCGCCTGCCCGGTCTCATCGCTCTCGGCGCTGCCAACGGCATCCCGGTCATCACGATCGAGACGCTCATCGAGTTCCTGCAGGAGAAGCACTGCGACGTCGACGTGCCGATGCCGGTGGAGATCCCCGAGTCGTCGCGCGTTATCTTCGAGGTCGAGACGCTGGTTCCGACCGCGCACGGGCCGTTCCGGTTCCGCGCCTACCGCGACCGCATGACGGGCGCAGACCACCTCGCGATCATCTCGGGCACTCCCGCCAACGGCTCCCTCATCCGGGTGCACTCGGAGTGCCTCACGGGTGAGGTCTTCCACTCGCTCAAGTGCGAGTGCGGTCCGCAGCTCGACGCAGCGCTCGACCAGATCCAGGCAGAGGGCGGCGTCGTCATCTACATGCGCGGCCACGAGGGCCGTGGCATCGGCCTCATCAACAAGCTCAAGGCCTACGCGCTGCAGGAGCAGGGCCTCGACACCCTCGACGCCAACCTCGCCCTCGGCTTCCCCGCCGACGGGCGGGACTACGGAGCAGCCGTCGCCATCCTCGAAGACCTCGGCCTCACCGAGGTGCGCGCCATCACCAACAACCCGGAGAAGCTGCGCCAGCTGAAGGACCGCGGCATCACCGTGCTAGAGCAGGTTCCGCTCGTCGTCGGTGTCGGCGACTTCAACGAGGGCTACCTCGAGGCCAAGCGCGACCGGATGGGGCACCTGCTTCCATCGACCGCGATCCTCGACGAGGCAGTCACCGCCAACCACGCCGTACTCGGCACCACGAAGGGAAGCATCATATGAGCGGCGCAGGAGCACCGACGATCGAGAGCAACGGAGCAGGACTCAAGGTGACGATCGTCGCCGGCCAGTGGCACGAGGAGATCAGCAACGGCCTGCTCGCCGGTGCCCACCGCGCGCTGGCGGCCGCCGGAGCAGAGGTCACCGAGATCCGCGTTCCCGGCAGCTTCGAACTGCCCGTCGCCTCGAAGGTCGCGCTGGAGAACGGCGCGGATGCGGTGGTCGCCCTCGGCGTCATCATCCGCGGCGGAACCCCGCACTTCGAGTACGTCTCGGCGGCAGCCACCGACGGCCTCACGCGCGTCGCCCTCGACACCGGGAAGCCCGTAGGCTTCGGCGTGCTCACCCTCGACGACGAGCAGCAGGGCCTTGACCGGGCCGGCCTGCCCGGCTCGAAGGAGGACAAGGGTGCGGAGGCCGCAGAGGCCGCCGTCGCCACCGCCCTCGTGCTGCGGGCCCTTCGTCCCTAGGTTCCTCTCGCGCGGGGCGGGTATGGTCGCACCATGACCGTTCCGCTCGTCGTCCTCGGCTCGATCAACATCGACTACACGGTTGTGGTGGAGCACTACCCTGCACCGGGCGAGACCGTGCTCGCCTCGAGTCTCGTTACAGCCATCGGCGGCAAGGGAGCCAACCAGGCCGT
Source organism: Conyzicola sp. (assembly GCF_057073975.1). Taxonomy (NCBI): domain Bacteria; kingdom Bacillati; phylum Actinomycetota; class Actinomycetes; order Micrococcales; family Microbacteriaceae; genus Conyzicola; species Conyzicola sp. The sequence goes on from NZ_JBXMIS010000031.1 coordinate 3,912, forward strand.
CGCTGCGGCGCGGGCGGGGGTGCGCCCCGTGCTGCTCGCCGCCGTCGGCGCCGACGCTGGGCCCGCGGTTGAGCAACTGCAGCTGCGCGGGGTCGACCTGGCGCACGTTCAGCACTCGACGTCGCCGACAGGCATCGCCCTCATCACGGTCGGGGCAGACGGGGAGAACTCCATCGTCGTCGCGCAGGGTGCCAACGCGCTCCTCGACGAGGTCGCCGTCGCCCAGCACATGCGAGAACTCGACCCCGACGTGCTGATCGCGCAGCTCGAGATTCCGGTCGAGACGGTGCTCGCGGCCGCGCGCCTCGCTCGACGGTTCGTGCTCAACTACTCCCCCGCGATCCCCGTGCCGGCCGAGCTGCTCGAGCGGGCGGATCCCCTCATCGTGAACGAGGCGGAGGAGGCGCAGTTGAGCGTCACACCGCGCTCCCTCGTCGTGACGCTCGGGGCAGGGGGTGCGCGGTTCGTCGATGCTGACGATGAGGGCGTCATCCATGCCTCGAAGGTCGACGTTGTCGACACGACGGGCGCTGGCGACGCGTTCGCCGGCACTCTCGCCGCGGCGCTCGTCACCGGCGCGTCGCTACGCGACGCCGTGACCGCGGGGGTGGCCGCTGGCACAGAGGCAGTGCTCTATCTCGGCGCCCAGCCTGCGTAGGCTAGACCCATGAGCGAGAAGCGTGACATGCCCAAGCGCAACCTTGGCCGCGGCGGGATCCTGTGGGTGGCGGTCGTCATCGCCCTCGGACTCGCGGCCACCTTCTCGTGGATCGTGCTGATCGAGCCACGCCTGGGCTGAACTGCCGTGGCCCGCGGCTGGCCGTTCTCGACCACGCCATTGTCAACGCAGGTTGACGACCGGCCAGTCGTCAACTATCGTTGACGACTGTGAACCACGACGGCATCCATGCGCTCGCGACGTCCGCGGGCTCTGATGACCCCATCGAGGCACTCAATGCCATTGCCGGGCTGCGCAAGGAGCTCGACAGGGTCGAGGCAGTGACGGTTCGGGCGGCCCGCATGCGCGGTGCCTCCTGGCAGCTCATCGCCCTCGCCCTCGGCGTCACCAAGCAGGCAGTGCACAAGAAGTACGGCCGACGCTGATCCACGAGAGAGAACAATGACCGACACCGCAGAGACCCGCCGCTCCCCCTTTGCCCGCCCGGCAGAGGAAGGCCCCCGCGCGCGCTTCAGCCAGCTGCTGCCCTACCTCTTCGAGCACAAGAAGGTGCTCGCCGTCGTCATCGCCCTGAGCATCCTCGGTGCCGCCGCCTCGCTCGCGCAGCCGCTGCTCGTCAGCCAGGTCATCACGATCGTCGAGAAGGGCGACCCGCTCGGCACCGTCGTGTGGCTGCTCGTCGGCCTCGTCGTCGCGAGCGCGATCATCAGCGGATTCCAGCACTACCTGCTGCAGCGCACCGGCACGAGCGTCGTGTTCTCTGCGCGCCGCCAGCTGGTGTCGCGCATGCTGCACCTCCCGATCAGCGAGTTCGACCGTCGCCGCACCGGCGACCTCGTCTCCCGCGTCGGCTCCGACACCACCCTGCTCTACGCGGTCATCACCCAGGGCCTCGTCGACGCGATCGGCGGCGCGCTGCTGTTCTTTGGCGCGCTCGTCGCGATGCTGCTCATCGATCCGCTGCTGCTCGGCCTCACGGTGCTGGTCATCGCGATCGCCGTCGTGACGGTCGTCACCCTCTCGAGCCGCGTTCGCGTCGCGAGCAAGGAGCAGCAGGAGAAGGTCGGCGACCTGGCCGCGGCGGTCGAGCGGGCCATCGGCGCCATCCGCACCGTGCGTGCGGCGAACGCCACCGACCGCGAGATCACCGCCATCGAGGAGGATGCCCGCGGAGCGTGGCGGGCCGGCCTCAAGGTCGCGCGCATCTCCGCCCTCGTCGTGCCGATCGCCGGAATCGCACTGCAGGCATCCCTGCTCATCGTGCTCGGCGTCGGCGGGTTCCGCGTCGCGAGCGGCGTCATCACCGTCGCGAGCCTCATCTCGTTCATCCTCTTCCTGTTCATGATGATCATGCCGCTCGGCCAGGCCTTCGGCGCGATCAACTCGGTCAACCAGGCCCTCGGGGCCCTCGGCCGCATCCAGGAGGTCATCGCCCTCCCCTCGGAGCGCGAGGGCGACTCCGCTATCACCCCTGTCGCCGCGATCGAGTCGGATGCAGCCCTCAGCTTCGAGAACGTCGAGTTCACCTACCCGGCCGAGGCGGTTCTGGCGCACGACCCCGACGCACCGGTGCACGATCTCACCGTGCTGCGCGGCATCTCCTTCACCGCAGAACGCGGCACCCGCACCGCCCTGGTCGGGCCATCGGGCGCGGGCAAGTCGACCATCCTCGCCCTCATCGAGCGCTTCTACGACCCGACCGCCGGCGTCGTGCGCCTCGGCGGGGTCGACATCCGCGGCCTCGACCGCGACGAGCTGCGCGCCCAGATCGGCTATGTGGAGCAGGACGCGCCTGTGCTCGCGGGCTCCATCCGCCAGAACCTGCTGCTCGGCTCCCCGAACGCGACAGAGGAGGAGTGCATCGCGGTGATGCGCTCTGTCAACCTCGGCGAGGTGCTCGACCGCAACGATGCCGGGCTGGATGCCGCCGTCGGCGAGGACGGCGTGATGCTGTCCGGTGGCGAGAGGCAGCGCCTCGCGATCGCGCGCACGCTGCTCGCGGCGCCGCCGATCCTCCTCCTCGACGAGTCGACATCCAGTCTCGACGGACTCAACGAGCAGATGCTGCGCGAGGCGATCGACGCGGTCGCAGAGAACCGCACGCTCATCGTGATCGCGCACCGGCTCTCGACCGTCGTCGACAGCGACCAGATCGTCGTGCTCGACCACGGCCGCGTCGTCGGCGTTGGCACGCACTCCGAGCTCGTGAAGTCGACCCCGCTCTACAAGAACCTGGCAAAGCACCAGCTGCTCGTCTAACTCCCCCGCAGCTCCAGCTACGAGCTCAACACGCACCCTACAACTGGGGCGCCGACGTCATAGCTGGAGCCGCGGCATGTGACAGGCACGGGCACGGCGCGGGCTGCCTCAGGCAAGGGCGAGGGCGTACATCGCCACCGCCGCGGCGGCCGCGACGTTGAGCGAGTCGATGCCGTGCCGCATCGGGATCTGCACGATGGTGTCGGCCGCGGCGATCGCTTCCGGGGTAAGGCCGTCGCCCTCGGTGCCGAGCACGAGGGCGACCTTCTCTGGAGCCGACGCGGCGTAGTCGCGCAGCGCCACGGCATCCTGGGTCAGCGCGAGGGCAGCGATCTGAAACCCGGATGCCGCCAAGACGGAGCGCGTCGACGCCCAGTCCCCGACGCGCGTCCATGGCACCTGCAGCACCGTGCCCATCGAGACGCGGATGGCGCGGCGGTAGAACGGGTCGGAGCAGCGCGGGGTGACGAGCACCGCATCCGCGCCGATGGCGGCGACCGAGCGGAAGATCGCGCCGACGTTGGTCGGGTCGACGACGTTCTCGAGCACGACGACGCGGCGCGAGTTGGCAAGCAGCGACTCAACCGACGGCAGCGGCGGTCGGTGCATCGAGGCGATGAGGCCGCGGTGCAGGAGGTAGCCGGTGAGCTGCTCGAGCAGCTCGGGAGCCCCGGCGAAGACGGGAACGTCGTGGTCGCCGAGAACGGCGAGCGCCTCATCGACCGAGCTGCCAAGGGCAAGCACCGACCGCGGCACATGGCCCGCCCGTAGCGCGCGCTCGAGCACGATGAGGCTCTCGGCGAGGTAGAGCCCGTGCTCCCCGCCCGACTTCTTCAGCGCGACGTCGGTGAGGTGCGCGTAGTCGCCGAGTCGCGGATCGTCGAGGTCGACGATGGGTACGACGGTGGCCATCAGGTGGCCATCAGAGGGTGCGCTGCACGCGCACGACCACAATCTGCTTGGTGGTGGTCTCGACGAGCGCGCCGTCGCCGGTCAGAGCGCCCATCTCGCCGGTCGCGGCGTAATAGCCGTAGGGGTCGCTACCGGCGGGCAGCTCGAGGGGCGTCGAATCGACGACGAAGTACGACCCCCCGTCGAAGGGGTTGGCGGCGCCGAACGCCAGCTCGACCGTGGCCTCGACGAGGATCTGGTCGGCGCTCGACTCGTAGCGCGACTCGACGACGGTGCTGCCCTCGGCAAACGCGAGCCCGGTCAGCTGCGAGACCTGCGAGAGTGAGAGACCGGTGCAGGATGGCGCCCCGCCGCACAGCGTCTCGGCCTCCGGCCGGCCAGCCGTCGCGAGGGTCGCGAGCACGATCACGACGATGGCGACCAGCACGCCGGCACCGGCGAGGGTCAGCAGCACACGACCGAGCGTCGGCGTGCGCGATTCGACGTCGCTCTCCTCGGTGAGCAGGTCGAGGTCGTCCGGATCCATTCTTCGAGGCTAGCCGAGGATTCGGCTCGTCGGTCTTGCGCGCCGACAGCGACCCCGGCAGGATTCAGTCATGAAGTACCTGAACAAAGATCACTCCGCGCTCATCTGGATCGGCGTCTGCGCTGTGCTCACCGGAGGGCTCATCTCCCTTGTCGCATCCGCCGCCTACAGCGGTGAGCTCGAGGCGGCCGTGGGGCAGACCTCGGTCGCGCTGTCCGCGACGTCTGCGTGGCAGGCCTTCGGCATTGGCATGGTCATCCTCGGAGTCGTGTCGTTCATCGCCGCGCTCGTCGTCGGCACCATCGGGTACGACTTCCGGTACTACGCCGCGCACCGCTCACAGGGCACAGACGCCAAGGCCAACTCCTAGGCGAACGGATCCGGCGTCAGCACGTACTTCGTCTCGAGGTACTCGTGGATGCCCTCCGCGCCGCCCTCGCGGCCGATGCCGGACTGCTTGACGCCGCCGAAGGGGGCTGCGGCGTTGGAGACCACGCCGACGTTGAGCCCCATCATGCCGGTGTGCAGCGCCTCGACCATGCGCTGGCCGCGCGCGAGGTCGCGGGTGTAGACGTAGCTGACGAGGCCGTACTCGGTGTCGTTGGCCTTGGCAACGGCATCCTGCTCATCGGTGAATCGCACGATGCTGACGACCGGTCCGAAGATCTCCTCTCGGAGGATGTCGCTGCCGGCCACCACCCCCGACAGCACGGTCGGCTCATAGAAGCTGCCCGGCCCGTCGACGCGCGACCCACCGGTCAGCAGCGTCGCTCCACGCCCGATGGCATCCTGCACGAGGGCGTCGGCCTTGTCGACCGCGCCCGCGTTGATGAGGGGGCCGACCGAGACGCCGCTCTCTGTGCCGCGGCCGATCGTCATGGCCTTGACCCGCTCGGTGATCTTCGCGGCGAAGGCGTCGGCCACCGACTCGTGCACGATGAAGCGGTTGGCCGCCGTGCAGGCCTCGCCGATGTTGCGGAACTTGGCGAGCATGGCGCCGTCGACCGCCTTGTCGAGGTCGGCATCCTCGAAGATGACGAAGGGGGCGTTGCCGCCCAGCTCCATCGAGGTGCGCAGCACGCCGTCGGCCGCCTGCTTGAGCAGGGCGACGCCGACGGGGGTCGAGCCGGTGAAGCTGAGCTTGCGAAGGCGGCGGTCGGCGATGATCGGGCCGCTGACCTCCTTCGACGTCGAGGTCGTGATGACGTTCACCACACCGGCAGGCAGGCCGGCGTCTTCGAGCAGCTTCGCGAAGTAGAGGGTCGTGAGCGGGGTGAGCTCTGCTGGCTTGATGACGACGGTGCAGCCGGCGGCGAGCGCAGGTGCGATCTTGCGGGTCGCCATGGCGAGCGGGAAGTTCCATGGGGTGATGAGGAACGACGGGCCGACCGGCAGGTGCGTGACGATCATGCGACCGGTGCCCTCCGGGTTCTTGCCGTAGCGGCCCTGGATGCGCACGGCCTCCTCGCCGAACCAGCGCAGGAACTCGCCGCCATAGGTGACTTCGCCCCGCGCCTCGGCGAGGGGCTTTCCCATCTCGAGAGTCATGAGCAGGGCGAACTCGTCGGCGCGCTCCTGCAGCAGGTCGAAGGCGCGGCGCAGCAGCTCGCCGCGGGCGCGGGGCGCGGTGGCGGCCCACGACTCCTGCTCGGCGACTGCGGCGTCGAGCGCGGCCGCGCCGTCGGCTGGCGAGGCATCGGCGATCGTGGCGAGCACGGCATCCGTCGCGGGGTCGTGAACCTCGATGGAGCGACCGGATGTCGACTCGACCCACTCCCCGCCGATGAACAGCCTCGTCGGCACCTTCTCGAGAAGCTCGGATTCGGTGATCATCGCACTACCTCCACGCCTGCTGCGGCCAGTTCGTTGAGCGCGGCTGCGCTCGACTCCGGAGCGACTCCGGCAGTCAGATCGACGAGCACGCGGGTCGTCAGCCCAGCGGCGACGGCGTCACGGGCCGATGCCCGCACGCAGTAGTCGGTCGCGATTCCGACGACATCCACCTCGTCGACATCCAGACGCTCGAGCTCTTGCGACGTCGTAGCACCGCTCGCGGTCGTGCCGTCGAAGATCGAATAGGCCGGCTCGCCCTGCCCCTTGAGCACGTGCACATCGACCCGACTCGTGTCGAGCTCTGGGTGGTAGTCGGCCCCGCTCGTGCCGCTCACGCAGTGGCGCGGCCACGTGTCGACGAAATCGGGTTCTGCGCTGAAGTGGCCGCCGTTGTCGTTGTCGCCGTCGTGCCAGTCACGGGAGGCGAAGATGTGGTCGTAGCGGCCGTGGTTCTTGTCGAGGTAGGCGGTGATGCCCCTCGCGACGGCCGCGCCGCCCTCAACACCGAGGGCCCCGCCCTCGGTGAAGTCGTTCTGCACGTCGATGATGAAGAGCGCGCGCGTCATAGAACGAGTCTACGGAAAGGTCAGTTGTTCGACAGGTTGTCGCCGCAGGCGAAGACTCCCGTTGCAAGGCTGTCGAGGGCCGCCCTGGCGGTGTCTTTGACGCCAGCGCCCGTTGCGGCGAAGGCGAACGAGAGCGGAGTGCCGTCGACCGAGAGCACGATGCCAGAGAGGCTGTAGCCGCCGGAGGAGCCGGGAACCGCGAGCACCTGGCTCTTGGCTGCCGCGGCATCCCCTCCGAAACGCGCGGCGAGGGTGCCGGTCTTGCCCGCGACGGGAAGCGAGTTGTAGACGTAGTTGAGGTTGTTGGCGCCAGCCAGCACCTTGGCCATGAAGTCGGCGAGGAACTTCGGAGGGATCACCGTGGCCGCGCTGAGCCCGGAGCCGTCATGGATGGTGACCCCGGTGGTCGAGACGCCGTAGACCGCCAGCGCGCTCGTGATCGCCTGCTGCAGCGACGCCCCGGTTCCGCCGTATCCGGTCGACTTCGAGAGCACGCGCGCGAGGTGCTCTGCGAGCGTGGCGTCGTTCTCCATGAGCATCTGGTTGACCAGCACGTTGACGGGCTGCGACTTCACCTCGCCGAGAAGCGGCTTACTCGTCACCGCGGAACCGCGGCTGAAGGTCACGTCGTCCGGGTTGAGCCCGAGCGCCTCGGCGAAGAGCACGCCGGCTCGGGCGACCGGGTCGGTCGAGCGCGGGCTGGTCTGCTTCGTCGGGTCGGCGCGGTCGCCGTCGAACTGCAGCGCGGTCACCTCAGAGAGGCTGCCACCGGTCTGCGCTGCGCGAGGCCAGCTGGCGTCCCACTTGTCGCCCTCTGGCCACAGGCTCGCGTCGAGCACGATGTTCTCGATGTCGTCGGGGTTGCCGGCGTAGGAGTCCCGCACCTGGTCGGCCAGGTCGGAGACCCGGGCTGCGCCAGGGTAGACGCTCTCTCCTGCTTCGAGTGCGGACACTGTCGGGTCGCCCCCGCCGACGAGCACGATGGTGTTCGGCGTGCTGCCCTGGTAGACCCGGGTCGAGAGCTGGGTGTCGGGCCCGAGCACGTTGATGGCCGCGGCAGCGGTGAGCACCTTCGAGACTCCGGCCTGCGTTGTCGCGGTGGTCGCGCCGCGGTCGAACAGCACCGCGCCGGTCGAGGCGTTGGTCACCGCTCCGGTGAAGCCGACGAGCCGCGGGTCGGCGGCGAGAGCAGCGACGGTGCAGGTGCGCAGCCGGCTCGGCTGGGCGATCTCTGCCGGCTTCGGGCGGGCAGCGTCGGTGACGGTGTCGCTGGAGGCAGAATCTGGGCTCACCTGCGACCCAACGGCGGCTCCCGCGAAGAGAGCTCCGGTGGCCAGCAGCAGGAACGCAAGGGCTCCCGCGCCGACAATGACCGCCGTGCGGTTCGCGGCGACGAATCCGCGGATGCCCGAACCCGTTGCCGCAGGCGCCTGTGCGGGCGCCACGCGAGGGGCACTCCCACGGGTCGCGGCCTCGCGGCTCGCGCGCCGTGACAGTGGCGCATTCGGGTCGGTCATGCGTGGCTCAGTCACTCGCCAATGATAGGCGGTTGCTATTCCCCGGGGTAGGAGAGGTCGATCTGGCGGCGCACCTCGTCGAGGGTGCCCATGATGCCGACCGTCTCATCCAGCGACAGGATGTCGCCGACGAGCGAGCCAGACGCGACGATGCGCTCGAGCTCCCGCGCCTGGTACTGCATGCCGCGCGTCTCAGAGGGCTCTGGCTCGTAGCGCTCGAGCACGGTCTGCTGCGAGTCGTAGACCGTGAACGAGGTGGGGTTGTAGAAGACGGAGTCGATGTGGATCCAGCCATCGGTGCCGATGACGCTCGCCGTGTTGGGCCCTGCGGTGTCGAGCGCCGTGTGCAGCACCGCCTGCTGGCCGTCTGCGTAGCCGAGCAGGATCGCGGTCTGGCGGTCGACTCCGGTTGCGGTCTTGGCGGCAATGGCGTGCACGGTCTGCGGTGCACCGAGCATGTCCCAGGCGAACGAGACCGGGTAGATGCCGAGGTCGAGCAGCGCGCCGCCGCCGAGCTCCGGGGCGTTGATGCGGTGCTTCGGGTCTTTCGGCAGGAACTGGTTGTGGTCGGCGATGACCGTGCGCACCTGGCCGATGGTGCCTTCGGCGATGACCTCGCGCAGCCGAACCATGGTGGGCAGCCAGCGGGTCCACATGGCTTCGAGCAGCACGACCTTCTTCTCCGCGGCGAGCGCGACGATGCGCTCTGCCTCGGCCCGGTTGAGCGTGAACGGCTTCTCGAGCAGCACGTGCTTGCCGGCGTTGATGGCGAGCTCTGCGTTCTCGGCGTGCAGCGGGTGCGGGGTCGCGACGTAGATGACGTCGACGTTCGGGTCGGCCACGAGCGCCTCGTAGCTGCCGTGGGCGGTCGGGATGCCGTACGTGGCTGCGAAGGCGTCGGCGCCGCCCTGCGAGCGAGACCCGACCGCGGCAACGGTGAACCCGTCGGCAAGCAGATCCTTCACCTGGGCGTCGGCGATCCAGCCGGTGCCGAGGATTCCCCAGCGGAGTGATGTCGACATGATGTGCCTCTCTGTCGTGCGGACGAGACGATGACGTGGAGCCGCCTGTCAGAATCGAACTGACGACCTTCTCATTACGAGTGAGATGCTCTACCGACTGAGCTAAGGCGGCGTGGCCGGCGAGCCGGGCACAGCATGAAAGCTTAGCCGAACAATCACGCGGGTTTTACGCGAGCAGGCTCTCGAGTTCGGCGAACGACTCCCTGAGCCGAGCGGCGAGGTCTGGCCCGTTGCCGTTGTCGGCCCAGCACGCCCAGGCGTGGCGCATGGCGGCGAAGGCGACGAGGGTGATGAGGCGTGCGCGTGACTCGCGCTCTGGCCCGGCGGCAACGCCGTCGGCATCCAGTCGCCTCTCGATGATCGCCTGCAGGTCGCTCTCGAAGTGGCGCATGGTGCCCATGCGCATCGCGACTGGCGCCGCCCAGCAGGAACGACCCATCCAGGACAATAGCTTTCTGGTCGAAGAAGCGTACAACCAGGAGCGGGACGTCGTGCAGCACATCAGCACTCTGTCACGGATGTGGAACAGCAAGGATTTTGGGTACACGTTCACCCAGGAATGGCCGGGATCGCGCAATGCGAGGCATCAGTTGAGCTACACGCTGGCGGATGTGCATTCAGGAGCGCTCAACGGGACCGGCGCCGGCTTCGGCGATGTCCTGTTCAACTACCGCTATCAGCTGGCAGGAGACGGCGAAAGCCGTGTCGCGTTCGCGCCGCGAATTTCGATCCTGGCGCCGACCGGTGACCCGGCAAAAGGCCGTGGTAGCGGAGGGCT
>NZ_JBXMIS010000032.1:0-84916 GCF_057073975.1 Conyzicola sp.
CCCCCCCCCCCCCCCCCCCCCCCCCCCCCCGCCGATGGCATCCTCGACAAGCCCTACCGCGTGATCGTCGAAGGCGATCTCATCCACGACGAGGCAGGCGCCGCCTTCCTCTCCTACTGGCGCGCGCAGCTCGCTTAACGCACGATGGGCCCGACCGAACGGTCGGGCCCATCGCAGCGACGGCTAGCGGTAGGCGGGAGCCTGGCCGTTCGCTGCGTCGCCGATGACGTGAACGCGCAGGTCGTTCGTCGAGCCAGCGAGTCCGGGAGGCGATCCGGAGATCACGACCACCTTGTCGCCGACCTGGGCGAGGCCGTGGCTCATGAGCTGCTCGTCGACCTGCTTGAACATCGCGTCGGTGTGGGTGACCGGGTCGACGAGGAAGGACTCGATGCCCCAGAACAGCGCCATGCGACGCTGGATCTCCGGGTGCGGCGTGAACGCCTTCATCGGAATGCGGAAGCGGAGTCGCGACATGCGGCGCGCGGCGTCGCCGGTCTCAGTGAACACGCAGACGAACTTCGCGTCGACGAAGTCGGCGACCTCGGCGGCGGCGAGGGTGATCGCACCACCCTGCGTACGCGGCTTCGTTCCCAGCGCGGGAATGCGCTCGAGACCGTGGTCCTCCGTCGACTCGATGATGCGAGCCATGGTCTGCACTGTGATGACCGGGTATGCGCCGACGCTGGTCTCGCCAGAGAGCATGACGGCGTCCGCTCCATCGAGAACGGCGTTTGCGACATCCGACGTCTCTGCACGCGTTGGCACCGGGCTAGAGATCATCGACTCGAGCATCTGCGTTGCGACGATGACCGGCTTGGCCATGCGGCGCGACAGTTCGACGGCGCGCTTCTGCACGATCGGCACGGCCTCCAGCGGCAGCTCGACGCCGAGGTCGCCGCGGGCGACCATGATCGAGTCGAATGCGTCGATGATGGCCTCGAGGTTGTCGACTGCCTGCGGCTTCTCGATCTTGGCGATCACGGGGAGCTTGACGCCCTCTTCCGCCATGATCTCGTGAACGCGCACGATGTCTTCCGCGTTACGAACGAAGCTCAGGGCGATGAGGTCGACACCGAGGCGGAGGCCCCAGCGCAGGTCGTCCTCGTCCTTCTCCGACAGCGCTGGCACGTTGACCGCGACGCCGGGAAGGTTGATGCCCTTGTTGTTCGAGACGGGGCCGGCCACGATGACCTTGGTGGTGACGACAGTGTCGTCTGCCTCCACGACCTCGACCTTGACCTTGCCGTCGTCGATAAGGAGGAAGTCACCGGGCGAGACATCGCCGGGCAGGCCCTTGTAGGTGGTGCCGACGATGTCCTTCGTGCCGAGGATGTCCTCGATGGTGATCTTGAAGATGTCGCCGACAGCAAGGTCGTGCGGCCCGTTCTCGAACTTGCCGAGGCGGATCTTCGGCCCCTGGAGGTCGACGAGCACGGCGACCGAGCGGCCGCTGTCCTCTGCTGCCTTGCGGACGTTCGCATAGACCTCCTCGTGCACGGCATAGGTTCCGTGGCTGAGGTTCATTCTCGCGACGTCAACGCCTGCGTCGATGATCGCCCGGAGGTTCTCGTAGCTCGAGGTTGCCGGGCCGAGCGTTGCGACGATTTTCGCGCGTCTCATGTGTTCCTTCTGGTGGTAGTGGTGGGGCAGGAAAGTAGGTGTGCCGTCGGGCCAGTCGAGACTACAGCGCGATGGCGTGATCGGTCGGCTTGACGGGGAAAGGCAGCTGCGTCTCGCCTTCGAGGAAGCGATCGACGGCCGATGCTGCGGCACGGCCCTCGGCGATAGCCCAGACGATGAGCGACTGTCCGCGACCGGCGTCGCCGGCGACGAAGACGCCGGACTCGCTGGTCTCGTAGGTCGCGTCGCGCTCGATGTTGCCGCGCGCGTCGACGGGGATCGGCAGCTGGCCGTCGATGAGCTCGTGCTCCGCTCCGGTGAAGCCGAGCGCGAGCAGCACCAGGTCGGCGGGGATCTCTCGCTCCGTTCCGGCCTTCGGCACGCGGCGGCCGTCGAGGTACTCGGTCTCAGCGACGCGGATGGCGCGAACCTCTCCCGCCTCGTTGCGCAGGAACTCGACGGTCGAGGCGAGGAAGACCCGCTCTCCGCCCTCTTCGTGCGCGCTCGACACCTCGAACAGCGTCGGCGTGGTCGGCCACGGCTGGGTCTCCGGACGCTCGTTCGGAGGCTGGATGCCGATGGCGAGGTTGGTGACCGACAGTGCGCCCTGACGGTGCGCGGTTCCGATGCAGTCCGCTCCCGTGTCGCCACCGCCGAGGACGACGACGTGCTTGCCCTCCGCGACGATCTGGTTGGGAACCGTGTCTCCGGCTCCGAGCTTGTTCTGCTGCACGAGGTAGTCCATGGCGAAGTGCACGCCGAGCAGGTCGCGACCGGGGATCGGGAGGTCACGGGGAACCGTCGCACCCGTGGCCACGATCACCGCGTCGTAGCGAGAGCGGAGGTCTGCCCACGTGATGTCGACGCCGATGTTGACGCCGGCACGGAAGCGGGTGCCCTCTGCCAGCATCTGCGCGAGCCGACGCTCGAGGTGCTTCTTCTCCATCTTGAAGTCAGGGATTCCGTAGCGCAGGAGCCCGCCGATACGGTCGTCGCGCTCGAAGACAGCGACGGTGTGTCCGGCCCGGGTGAGCTGCTGGGCAGCAGCGAGGCCTGCGGGCCCAGAGCCGACGACGGCGACCGTCTTGCCGGTGAGGCGCTCGGGCGGGTGCGGCTGCACCCAGTCGTTGGCGAACGCCTCGTCGATGATCGAGACCTCGACGTTCTTGATCGTGACAGCTGGCTGGTTGATGCCGAGCACGCACGACGACTCACACGGAGCCGGGCAGAGCCGTCCGGTGAACTCCGGGAAGTTGTTGGTCGCGTGCAGCCGCTCGATGGCCTGTCGGCCCTCGCCGCGCCAGGTCAGGTCGTTCCACTCTGGAATCAGGTTGCCGAGCGGGCAGCCCTGATGGCAGAACGGGATGCCGCAGTCCATGCAGCGGCCGGCCTGACGGCGCACCGTCGCCGCATCACCCTGCTCGTAGACCTCTTTCCAGTCCATGAGCCGCAGTGCGACGGGTCGCCGCGGGGGAAGCTCGCGCTCCGTCGTCTTGAGGAAGCCCTTCGGGTCAGCCACCAGTCACCTCCAGGATGCGCTTCCACACCACGTCGCCGTCGGGGTCGAGACCCTCGTCGGCGGCCGTCTTGCGGGTTTCGAGAACTGCCGCGTAGTCCCTCGGAAGCACCTTGGTGAAACGCGTGACGGTCTCATCCATGTTCTCCAGCATGCTCGCGGCGAGGGCGGAGTCCGTCTCGTCGCGGTGGCGAGTCAGCAGGTCGGTCAGAATGACGACATCCGCGCTCCCGAGCGGTGAGAGCGTCAGCTCTCCACTCGCGAGGGAATCGGGGTTGACCCGTTCCGTGCGGAGATCGTGGATGTACGCGGTGCCACCAGACATGCCGGCACCGAGATTGCGGCCAGTGGCGCCGAGGATGACGGCGAGCCCGCCGGTCATGTACTCGAGCGCGTGGTCGCCAACGCCCTCGACGACGGCGGTGGCGCCGGAGTTGCGAACCAGGAACCGCTCCCCCACGATGCCGCGGAGGAACATGGTGCCCTGGGTCGCCCCGTAGCCGATCACGTTGCCGGCGATGACATTGCGCTCTGCCGGGAACACGCTGTTGCGGTCGGGGCGCACGACGATCTCGCCGCCGCACAGGCCCTTTCCAACGTAGTCGTTGCTGTCGCCCTCAAGGCGCAGCGTGATGCCGTTGGGGAGGAAGGCGCCGAACGACTGTCCGGCGGTACCGGTTAGACGCACGTCGATGGTTCCAGCCGGAAGGCCGTTCTCGCCGTGCTTGAGGGTCACGTGGTGTCCGAGCATCGTTCCGACCGCACGCTCGGTGTTGCGCACCGTTCGCTCGATGACGACCGGCTCGGCGCGCTCGAGAGCGCCGTGCGCGAGGCGGATGAGCTCCTGGTCGAAGTGCTCCTCTAGCTCGTGCTTCTGCTGGATGCGGTTGCTGCGTGGCTCGCTGTCGTCAAAATCCGGTCCGATCAGGATGGGCGACAGGTCGAGGCCGTCGGCCTTCCAGTGCTCGATAGCGCGGTTGACGTCGAGAACCTCGGCGTGGCCGACCGCCTCCTCGATCGAGCGGAAGCCGAGCTCGGCGAGGTACTCACGCACCTCCTGCGCGAGGAACTCGAAGAAGTTGACGACGAACTCCGGCTTGCCCGTGAAGCGCTTGCGCAGCTCAGGGTTCTGGGTCGCGACACCGACGGGGCAGGTGTCGAGGTGGCACACGCGCATCATGATGCAGCCGGAGACAACGAGCGGTGCCGTGGCGAAGCCGAACTCCTCCGCCCCGAGCAGCGCACCGATGATGACATCGCGGCCCGTCTTCATCTGGCCGTCGACCTGCACCACCACGCGGTCGCGCATGCCGTTCAGCATGAGCGTCTGCTGGGTCTCTGCGAGACCAAGCTCCCATGGGGTTCCGGCGTGCTTGAGCGAGTTGAGCGGGCTTGCGCCGGTTCCGCCGTCGTGGCCGGAGACCAGCACGACGTCGGCAAGCGCCTTCGTCACGCCGGCAGCGACAGCGCCGATGCCGGACTGGCTCACGAGCTTGACGTGCACACGTGCATCCGGGTTGGCCCGCTTGAGGTCGAAGATGAGCTGCTTGAGGTCTTCGATCGAGTAGATGTCGTGGTGCGGCGGCGGCGAGATGAGGCCGACGCCCGCGGTCGAGTGGCGCGTGCGCGCAACCCACGGGTACACCTTGGTGGCCATCAGCTGGCCGCCCTCGCCGGGCTTCGCGCCCTGCGCCATCTTGATCTGGATGTCGGTGGCGTGCGTCAGGTACATGCTCGTCACGCCGAAACGACCGGATGCGACCTGCTTGATCGCGCTGCGGCGCTCCGGGTCGAGAAGGCGGTCGGTGTCCTCTCCGCCCTCGCCGGTGTTGCTCTTCGCGCCGATGCTGTTCATCGCGATCGCAAGCGTCGTGTGCGCCTCCTCGCTGATGGAGCCGTAGCTCATCGCACCGGTGGAGAACCGCTTGACGATCGAGGAGACCGGTTCGACCTCGTCGATCGGAACAGCGGGGCGAAGGCCCTTCTTGAATCCGAAGAGCCCGCGCATGGTCATGAGGCCCTCGGCCTGGTCGTCCACGAGCTTGGTGTAGTCGCGGAAGATGTCGTAGCGGCGCGCGCGAGTAGCGTGCTGCAGACGGAAGACCGTGTCTGGGTTGAACAGGTGGGGAGGACCCTCGCGGCGCCACTGGTACTCGCCGCCGACGCCGAGGCGCTCGTGCACGCTGACAGCGCCGTCCTCAGGGTAGGCAGCCTCGTGGCGTGATGCGCTCTCTGCCGCGATGACGTCGATGCCGACGCCGCCGAGCAGGGTCGAGGTGCCGGTGAAGTACTTCTCGACGAGCTCGTCGCTGAGTCCCAGCGCCTCGAAGGCCTGGGCTCCGGCGTACGAGCCGACGACAGAGATGCCCATCTTCGACATGATCTTGAGCACGCCCTTGCCGAGCGCCTTGATCAGGTTCTTGACGGCCTTCTCGGGGGTGAGACCCGTGATCATGCCGCTGCGAACGAGCTCCTCCACCGTCTCCATCGCCAGGTACGGGTTGATTGCCGATGCACCGTAGCCGACGAGGAGCGCGACGTGGTGAACCTCGCGAACGTCGCCCGCCTCCACGATGAGTCCGACCTTCATGCGGTTCTCGTTGCGGATCAGGTGGTGGTGAACCGCAGCGAGCATCAGCAGTGACGGCACTGGTGCGTAGTCGCGGTTGGAGTCGCGGTCGCTCAGCACGATGTACTGCGCGCCGTTCTCGATCGCCTCGTCGACTTCGACGCACATCGCGGCGATGCGCTCCTCCATGGCCTTCGGCCCCTCGTCGACGCGGTACAGGCCGCGGATCGTCTTGGTGAGGCTGCTGCCGGGGCGCGGGTCGATGTGCTGGATCTTGGCCAGCTCGTCGTTGTCGATCACAGGGAAGTCGAGGATGACGCTGTGCGCGTGCTCCGGCGTCGCGGTCAGGAGGTTGCGCTCCGGCCCAAGCGCGAGCTTCATGGAGGTGACGACCTCTTCGCGGATGGAGTCGAGCGGCGGATTGGTGACCTGCGCGAACTGCTGGGCGAAGTAGTCGAACAGCAGCCGGGGGCGCTGCGAGAGCACGGCGATCGGGGTGTCCGATCCCATGGCGCCGAGCGGTTCTGCACCGTTCTGTGCCATAGGCATGAGCAGGATGCGAACCTCCTCCTCCGTGTATCCGAACGTGCGCTGGCGACGGGTGACCGACGCTGGCGTGTGCACGATGTGCTCGCGGTCGGGAAGGTCCTTGAGGTGGATGCGGCCCTTCTCCAGCCACTCGCCGTACGGCTCCGCCGCGGCGAGCTCCGCCTTGATGTCGTCGTCCTCGATGATCTCGCCGCGTTCGGTGTCGACGAGGAACATCTTGCCGGGGCTCAGTCGGCCCTTGCGCACGACCGTGCTCGGGTCGACGTCGATGACGCCGATCTCGCTCGCGAGCACGACGAGGCCGTCGTCGGTCACGAGGAAGCGACCGGGTCGGAGGCCGTTGCGGTCGAGCGTTGCGCCGACGACGGTGCCGTCGGTGAAGACGAGGGCGGCCGGGCCGTCCCACGGCTCCATGAGCATGGAGTGGTACTCGTAGAAGTCACGGCGCTTGGGGTCGATGTCGACGTGGTTCTCCCACGCCTCCGGCACCATCATCATGATCGAGTGCGGCAGCGACCGGCCGCTCAGGCTCAGCAGCTCGACGACCTCGTCGAAGCTCGCGGAGTCGCTCGCTCCCGGGGTGTTGATCGGCAGGATGGGAGCGAGGTCGCCGAGGAGCTCCGATTCGAGCTGGGACTGGCGTGCCCGCATCCAGTTGCGGTTGCCCTGCACCGTGTTGATCTCACCGTTGTGCGCGATCATGCGGAACGGCTGGGCAAGCGGCCATGACGGGAAGGTGTTGGTCGAGTACCGCGAGTGCACGAGGGCGAGCTTGGATGCAAAGCGCTCGTCGCTCAGGTCGGGGTAGAACGGCTCCAGCTGGAGCGTCGTGACCATGCCCTTGTAGACGAGGGTGCGGCTCGACAGTGACGGGAAGTATGCGCCGAACTCGCGCTCCGCGCGCTTGCGGAGGCGGAAGACGATGCGGTCGAGCTCGATGCCGGCAACCGGTGCGCCGTCGGAGCCGGTGCGGTCGGAGCCGATGAACACCTGCTCGAACACGGGCATGGCGCCACGGGCCAGGTCGCCGACCTGGTCTGGGCGCACGGGGACGTCGCGCCACCCGAGCACCTGGAGGCCCTCCTCGACTGCAAGCGCCTCGACGCCGTTCTTGGTGGCCGCGCGCTCCTCGTCGTCGACGGGAAGGAACGCCATGCCGACGGCGTAGCGGCCGACTGGCGGCAGTTCGAATCCCGCGACGGCGCGAAGGAAGGCGTCGGGGATCTGGGTGATGATGCCGGCACCGTCGCCGGTTCCGGCATCCGACCCGATAGCACCGCGGTGCTCGAGGTTGCGCAGAGCCCCGAGGGCAGCGCTGATGATGTCGTGGCCCGCGGTTCCGCGCAGGGTAGCGACCATGGCGAGCCCGCAGGCATCGCGCTCACGACGCGGGTCGTAGAGACCCGTTGCCGATGGCACGGAGCTGAAGCGTTCGAAGGGTGGCGTGAGAGCCATGAGGTACCGTCCTCACGATGGAGCTGTGGTGGTGTGGGACGTCGACGGCCCGGGTAGTTGAGTGAGGCCCTTGCTTAGGACGCGCCTGAACCGCTGGATGCAGGGCCGCTTGTGGCGGACTCGATCTTCACGGGTTCTTCGGATGAAACGACGGCGTCATTGCCTGGAACTGAATCGCGTGACTCCGCGATGTCAGGTGTGTCCGAATAGGTCTCCTGAGAGTCTACTACGGCATATCCCTTGTGACCTCGACGGTACGGCGAGGGTGGCGTTCCATAGTGCCTGCGTGACTGGATAACGATGATCGCGATTCCGACGACGACAGCGAAGATCGCGGCCCACACGTTGGTGCGGATGCCGAAGAAGATCACCGACGGGTCGACGCGGATGGTCTCCCACACGATGCGGCCAGCGCCGTACCAGATGAGGTAGAGGCCGAGCATCTTGCCCCACTGGAGCGTGATGCGGCCGGGAACCAGCACGGGAACGCTGAGTCCGGCGATGGCCTTTCGGCCGACCGACCACTTGCGCTCGAGGTACAGCAGTACGAAGACACCGAGCAGGTTCCAGATGATCTCGTACAGGAAGGTCGGATGGAATAGCGTTCCCTCCGGCAGGCCCACCGGCCACGCGGGATTCGTCTTCTCGATCTCGAGGCCCCACGGCAGGTCCGTCGGCCAGCCGTAGAGCTCGTGGTTGAACCAGTTGCCGAGGCGGCCGAAGGCCTGTGCGAGGAGAAGGCCGGGAGCGACCGCATCGGCGAAGGTCCAGAAGCGAAGGCCGGTGATGCGGCAGGCGATGTACACGCCGATCGCGCCGCCGATGAGGCCGCCGAAGATGGCGATGCCGCCCTCCCAGATGTAGAGCACCTTGATGAGCTCCTTGCCCGCGCCGAAGTAGTCGGCCGGGTGGGTGAGCACGTGGAAGACCCGCGCTCCGATGATGCCGAGCGGAACGGCGAACAGCGAGATGTCGAGCACGAGCCCCGGCTCTACCCCGCGAGCGGTCAGGCGACGGCCGGTGAGGATGACCGCGGCAACGATGCCGGCGAGGATCGCCAGCGCGTAGAAGCGGATGTCGAGAGGTGCGGTGATGAACGTGAGACCGAGGTCGCGCAGCCAGTCGCCAAGCGGGATCGAGTCCCAGTCCTCGGGCGGGCTCGGAATGCTGAGGGGTGCGAACACGTCAGTGATCACCTTTCGGGGAGAGGACTAGGCAAGCCTAGTGCCAGTGGACAGCGCTGCCGCGGTGCGGGCGACGGCGTCGATACCGCCGTCGGCGAGGGCGCTCACGAGCGCGGATCCGACGATCGCGCCATCGGCGTAGGCGAGTACTTCGCGCACCTGCTCTGCCGTCGAGATGCCGACTCCGACGCACGCGCTGGTGGCGCCTTGCTCGCGAAGGCGGCCGACGAGGCCGCGTGCGGCGGCATCCACATCGGATCGCGCGCCGGTGATCCCCATGGTCGAGACGGCGTAGACGAAGCCGCGACTGCGCTCGATTGCCTGTCGAAGCCGTGCGTCCGTCGACGACGGAGCCGCGAGGAAGACCCGGTCGAGAGCGAACTTGTCAGAGATCTCGAGCCAGTCCGCTCCCTCGTCGGGGATGAGGTCTGGGGTGATGAGACCGGCTCCCCCGACGCCCTTGAGCTCTGTCGCGAACTTCTCGATGCCGAACTGCACGACGGGGTTCCAGTAGGTCATGACGAGCACCGGGGCGCTCACGCGTGCGGTGATGGCCTCGACGGCCTCGAACCCGTGGCGCAGCTTGAAGCCCTCGGCGAGGGCGGCCTGGGTCGCCTTCTGGATGACCGTGCCGTCCATGACGGGGTCGGAGTATGGAAGCCCGAGCTCGAGGATGTCGACGCCGTTCTCGACGAGCGCGACGGCCGCATCGATGCTGCCCTGCAGGTTCGGGAAACCGACAGGCAGGTAGCCGATCAGTGCGCCGGAGCCCGCCGCCTTCTTCTCTGCGATCAGAGTCTGTACCGCACTGCTCATGCCGGCTCTCCCGCGTCGAGGATGTCGAAGTACCTGCCGGCCGTCTCCATGTCCTTGTCGCCGCGACCGGAGAGGTTGACCAGGATGGTGGCCTCTGGTCCGAGCTCCCGGCCAAGCTTCATTGTTCCGGCCAGGGCGTGCGAGGACTCGATGGCGGGGATGATGCCCTCGGTGCGGCTGAGGAGGCGCAGCGCCTGCATCGCCTCGTCATCCGTGATCGGGACGTAGGTCGCTCGACCGATGTCGTTGAGCCACGCGTGCTCCGGACCGACGCCAGGGTAGTCGAGGCCGGCAGAGATCGAGTGGCTCTCGACGGTCTGCCCGTCCTCGTCCTGGAGGAGGTAGCTGCGGGCGCCGTGCAGAACGCCGGGACGGCCCTTGGTGATCGTCGCGGCGTGGCGAAGCGTCTCGTGTCCGTCTCCGGCGGCCTCGTAGCCGTAGAGGGCCACCGACTCGTCGTCGAGGAAGGCGTGGAAGATGCCCATGGCGTTGCTGCCGCCGCCAACGCAGGCGGTCACGGCATCCGGGAGCCGTCCCGTGAGGTCGAGCACCTGCTGGCGCGCCTCCTCGCCGATGATCTTCTGGAAGTCGCGCACCATAGCGGGGAAGGGATGCGGCCCGGCGACCGTGCCGAAGATGTAGTTGGTGGTCTCGACGTTGGTCACCCAGTCGCGCATGGCGTCGTTGATGGTGTCCTTGAGGGTGCGGGAGCCGGTCGTGACCGGCACGACCTCTGCACCGAGAAGGCGCATGCGGGCGACGTTGAGCGCCTGGCGCTCTGTGTCGACCTCGCCCATGTAGACCACGCAGTCGAGGCCGAAGAGCGCTGCGGCGGTCGCCGTGGCGACGCCGTGCTGGCCAGCGCCGGTCTCTGCGATCACCCGGGTCTTGCCGATGCGCTTGGTGAGAAGCGCCTGGCCGAGCACGTTGTTGATCTTGTGCGATCCGGTGTGGTTGAGGTCTTCGCGCTTGAGGATGATGCGGGCGCCGCCGGCGTGCTCAGCGAACCGCGGCACCTCGGTGATGATGCTCGGGCGACCGGTGTAGCTGCGGTGCAGCTCGCTCAGCTGCGCGGCGAAGGCAGGGTCGGTCTTGGTGAGCTCGTAGGCGGCGCTCAGCTCGTCGAGGGCGGCGATGAGGCTCTCTGGCACAAAGCGCCCGCCGAACTCGCCGAAGTACGGCCCTGACTCGTCTCGGAGATTGGTCATGATGCGAGGAACTCCCTGAGGGTGACGATCGGGTCGTTGGTGACGAGGGCCTCGCCGACGAGCACGACATCGGCGCCGGCAGCGCGGTAGTGGGCGACATCGGCCGCCGTCTTGACCGCCGACTCCGCGACGCGGATGACGCCGGAGGGAATCTGGTCGGCCAGCGACCCGAAGAGGTCCTGGTCGAGTTCGAAGGTGCTCAGGTCGCGGGCGTTGACGCCGACGACGCTGGCACCGACATCCAGTGCCCGTGCCACCTCGTCAGAGTTGTGGGTCTCGACCAGTGCCGTCATGCCGAGCGAGCCGATGAGGTCGAAGAGCTGCTGCATGAGCGGCTGCTCGAGGGCGGCGGCGATGAGGAGCACGAGGTCTGCACCAGCGGCGCGTGCCTCGAAGACCTGGTACGGGTCCGCGATGAAGTCCTTGCGCAGCACGGGGATGGTGACGACCGCGCGAACGGCCTCGAGGTCGGCAAGGGAGCCGCCGAACCTTCGGCCCTCGGTGAGCACGCTGATGGCGCTCGCTCCCCCGGTCTCGTAGGACGAGGCGAGCGCCGCGGGGTCGGGGATGTCGGCAAGCGGGCCGCGAGACGGGCTCGCACGCTTGACCTCCGCAATGATCTTCACGCGGTCTGCTGGCGCAAGGGCAGCGAGGACGTCGAGGGCCGCGGGGCGCGCGAGCGCCTCTGCCTCGACGGTGGCGAGGGAGCGCAGGCCTCGACGCTCCGAAGCGTCGTGGAGGGCTCCGGCTACGAGTGAGTCGAGCACCCTAGTCGTGTGCCTTCGGCGACCAGCGGGATCCGCCGACGCCGTAGCCCATCTTCGCCAGCACGGCACCGGTGAGAGCACCGACAACGAGGAGGCCGGCCGACGCCCAGACGACAACGGGCTGGTCGAACCAGAACGCGAGGGTGCCGATCGCGAAGGCGACAAGCATGATGATGACGGCGGTCCAGGCGGCCGGCGAGTTTCCGTGGCCGGGGTCGTTGTCGTCGTGTGCCAAGAGGTGCTCCTTCGTTGCGTTCGAAGCCATTCTAAGGGGACGGCGGGTGGGGCGCGGTCGGGTCGTCACCCGACGAGAGGGCGTCCCAGTGCTGCACGGGGTCGCCTCCGTCTACCGCCTCGGTGCGAAGAGCCGAGTACTTTCGCGGCGATCCGGGCCAGCGGCGCGCAGTGACGACGGTCACGACTCCCACGGCCACGAGCAGCGCTCCGGCGGCCGTCGAGGCGTACGGCCAGAACACGAGCGAGGCCGACTCGACGAGCTGCGCGGTCGTCTCGGCACCAGAGACACCCGTTGCCGCTGTGACGACCGACATGGATGCCGCGACAGGCCCGAGAATGGCGATGAGCCCGGAGAGCACGATCGTCGCTCCGAGAGCGGACTGGAGCACGCCGAGCACGACGCGGAAGAACGGTCCGGCAATCGCCAGCGCGCCGATGAGCACGAGACCGCTGAGGGCGAGGGCCGACACTGCGGGCGCTGCAGTGTCGCCGGATGCCGACAGGGCGGTTCCGTCATCGAGTACGACCGCGATCCACTCCTGCGTCCAGGCGAGGAAGATCACGCCGTTGAGCAGGATGCCGGAGAGCAGGATCAGGAGCCGGAGGCGGCGAGCGTTCATCGCACCCGCCGCATGCCGTTGGCTATCGCCACGGCCCGCAGCGGGGCAGCGGCCTTGTTCTGCGACTCGAGGTGCTCTGCGGCCGGGTCGGAGTCGGCGACGAGTCCTGCGCCGGCCTGCACGCGCGCGAGCCCTCCGACGATCGTCGCCGTGCGGATGGCAATCGCGAGATCGAGGTCTCCGGCGAAGTCGAAGTACCCGACCACTCCCCCGTAGACGCCCCGCTGCGCCGGCTCCAGTTCGTCGATGATCTCGAGCGCCCGCGGCTTCGGCGCACCGGAGAGGGTGCCGGCGGGGAACGTCGCGTTGAACACCTCGATGGGGCTGGCATCGGGTCGGAGGTTGCCCTCGACGCTGGAGACGAGGTGCATGATGTGGCTGAATCGCTCGACGAGCATGAACTCGGTGACCTCGAGCGTGCCGGGAACGCAGACCTTCAAGAGGTCGTTGCGGGCGAGGTCGACCAGCATGAGGTGCTCTGACTTCTCCTTGTCGTCGGCGAGAAGCTCGTCGGCGAGCTCGAGGTCGTGCTCCGGACTGGAACCCCGGGGGCGCGAGCCGGCGATCGGATGCATGTAGACGCGCTTGTCGTCGACCTTGACGAGCGCCTCCGGGCTCGAGCCGACGATGTGGTACGCCTCGCCAGATGTGTCCTCGAGGCTCAGCAGGTACATATACGGGCTCGGGTTGAGCGTGCGCAGCACCCGGTAGACGTCGATCGGGTCTGCGGTGATCTCGTGGTCGAAGCGCTGGGACACGACGACCTGGAAGACGTCGCCGTCGCGGATGTACTGCTTCGACCGCTCGACGGCGGCCTGGTAGTCGGCGGGCGTCGTTCGCGGCACCGGAGTGGCCTGGATCGACAGGTCGACCTCGGCGAGCCACGCCTCGGTCGGCTCGGCGAGACGCGACTGGAGGGCGTCGAGGCGTGCCTGCGCCGACTGCCACAGGTCGACATCCACACCGTCGTTGAGCACGCTCGCCACGAGCAGCACGGTGCCGTCGCGGTGGTCGAGCACGATGAGCTCGGAGACGAAGCTGTGGGCCTGGCCCGGCACGCTGAAGTCGGCGGGCGGAACGGCCGGCAGGTTCTCGATCTGGCGGATCGCCTCCCACCCGATGAATCCGACCAGACCCCCGGTGAGCGGCGGGTGACCTGGCACGCGCGGCGTTGCCCACCGAGAGTAGAGCTCGCCGAGGGCTGCGAGACCCGTTGTCGCGTGGTCAGCGCCGAGGGCGCGCTCTGCGTCGATGCCGTAGTCGAGCCATGCGACCGAGTCCGCGTGCTGCGTCAGCACGCCGAAGCTCGCGACGCCGACGAAGCTGAAGCGCGACCAGATGCCGCCCTGCTCCGCGGACTCGAGGAGGAAGGTGCCCGGCTTGCCCTTGGCGAGCTTGCGGTAGATGCCGACCGGCGTCTCGCCATCGGCGAAGAGCTCGCGAATGACGGGAACGACCCGGTGGCCCTCGGCGAGGCGCGCATCGAAGTCGTCGCGGGAGGTGGTGTTGCTCATTCTGCCGTTCCAATCACGGGCTCTAGCGGGTCGACGTCGAAGCAGGCGTGGGCGCCGGTGTGGCAGGCGGGTCCGACCTGGTCGACCGTCACAAGGATCGTGTCGCCATCGCAGTCGAGTGCGGCGGCCTTGACGAGCTGGATGTGCCCGCTCGTGTCGCCTTTGCGCCAGTACTCCTGCCTGCTGCGCGACCAGAATGTCACGCGCCCGGTCGTGAGGGTGCGGCGGAGCGCCTCCTCGTCCATGTAGCCGAGCATGAGCACCTGCCGGGTGCTCTCCTCCTGGATGATCGCCGGGAGCAGCCCGTCGTCTTTGAAGGTAGTTCTGGCAATGACCTCGTCGACGTTCATCGTGTCGGTACCCCCGCCTCGTTCAGTGCGGCCTTGACCTGGCCAACGGTCAGCTCGCCGTTGTGGAACACGGATGCCGCCAGCACCGCATCCGCACCGGCGGCCACCGCGGGTGCGAAGTCCGCGAGTCGTCCGGCTCCGCCGCTGGCGATCACTGGCACTCGAGACAGCTCGCGCATCGCGGCGACGAGCTCAAGGTCGAAGCCCTGCTTCGTGCCGTCCGCGTCGATGGAGTTGACGAGGAGCTCCCCCGCACCCCGCTCGATCGCCTCACGTGCCCATTCGAGGGCGTCGAGGTCGGTCTCGGTGCGGCCGCCATGGGTCGTGACGACGAAACGGCCGTTGCTGCGCTTGACGTCGAGGCTGAGCACGAGCACCTGTGCTCCAAAGCGGTCGGCGATCTCGCCGATCAGGTCTGGACGGGCGATGGCGGCGCTGTTGACGCCGATCTTGTCGGCTCCGTGGCCGAGGAGCTTGGCCACATCCTCTGTGCTGCGCACTCCACCGCCGACCGTGAGCGGGATGAAGACCTGCTCCGCGGTCTTCTGCACCATGTCGAACATCGTGTCGCGATTGTCGACCGTTGCCTTCACGTCGAGAAAGGTGACCTCGTCAGCGCCCTGCTCGTAGTAGGTGCGTGCGAGCTCGACCGGATCCCCCGCGTCGCGGAGGTTGAGGAAGTTGACGCCCTTGACGACCCGCCCCGCAGCCACATCGAGGCACGGGATGACTCTGACAACCACGGACATGGTCAGATCCGTGCTGCGTGGATCGCACTGACGAGGATGGCCCGCGCGCCGAGCTCGTACAGCTCGTCCATGACGTGGTTGGTGTCGGCTCGCGGCACCATGGCCCGCACCGCAACCCACTCCGGGTCTTGCAGCGGCGAGATCGTCGGGCTCTCGAGCCCCGGCGTGACGGCAGAGGCAGCGGCGAGGTTCTTCGTCTCGACGTCGTAGTCCATGAGCACGTACTGACGGGCAACGAGGACCCCCGTAAGCCGACGCTGGAGAGTTGCGATGCCGGAGATGTCGGCGTTGGCGCTGATGAGCACAGCAGACGACTCGAGGATGACCGGGCCGAAGATCTCCAGACCCTGGGCGCGCAGCGTGGATCCGGTGCTCACCACGTCGGCGACGGCATCCGCGACACCGAGCTTGACCGCCGACTCGACGGCGCCATCGAGGGCGACCATGGAGACCTGCACGCCGCTGCGGGCGAGGAAGTCGCCGACAAGGGCGGGGTAGCTCGTTGCGACCCGGAGGCCGGCGAGATCGGAGAGCTCGTGAAAGCGGCCAGGGGCGCCGGCGAACCGGAACGTCGAGTCGCCGAAGTCGAGACTGGCGATCTCCTTCGCGCTGCTGCGCGAGTCGAGCAGCAGATCGCGGCCGGTGATTCCGACGTCGAGCGCGCCAGAGCCAACATAGGTGGCGATGTCGCGTGGTCGGAGGTAGAAGAACTCGACGTCGTTGCGGGCGTCGAGGGCGCTCAGCGCGCGCGGGTCGCGGCGACCGGTGTATCCGGCCTCCACCAGCATGTCGGCGGCGGTCTCGCTCAGCGAGCCCTTGTTGGGCACTGCGATTCTCAGCATTGTTCTGCTCTCAGGTCAGGAGATGGGCGGTGTCTGGGCATCCGATTCACAGATGTCGCCAGATGTCCGCGGGGGTCAGCCCCTTCGCGACCATCATGACCTGCAGGTGGTACACGAGCTGGGAGATCTCCTCCGCCAGCTCGTCGTTCGACTGGTACTCGGCCGCCATCCAGACCTCGGCGGCCTCTTCGACGACCTTCTTGCCGATGCCGTGAACTCCCCGGTCGAGCTCTGCGACGGTGCCGCTGCCCTCGGGGCGCGACACGGCCTTCTCGCTGATCTCAGCGAATAGCTCGTCGAAAGTCTTCACGGGTCAACGGTAGCGGATGCCGCGGGCCCACTACGGCGGACCGGCAGCATTCGGCCACCCCGCAGACAGCGATGCCCCGCGACTCCGAGGAGCAGCGGGGCATCGCCGACGAACGGGTCTAGGAGACGCCGAGCAGGTCGATGACGAACGTGAGGGTGCGGCCAGAGAGGCGGTGACCTCCGCCAGCGGGGCCGTAGGCGAGGTGGGGCGGGCAGATGAGCTGGCGGCGGCCGCCGACCTTCATGCCGGGGATGCCGTCCTGCCAGCCCTTGATGAGGTTGTTGAGGGGGAAGTTGATCGACGAGTTGCGGCTCCAGCTGGAGTCGAACTCCTCGCCAGACTCGAAGTCGACGCCCAGGTAGTGCACGTCGACGGTCGCGCCGGCGGTGGCGACGGCTCCCGTGCCCTCTTCGATGTCGATGATGACGAGCTCGGTGGGCTCCGGGCCCTCGTAGAACTCGACCTCTGGCTTGGTGCGTGGTGTTTCAGTCATGCGACCAGTCAAGCAGATGCGCCGGGCTGGAGCTCTCTCAGCTGCGCGACGATGGATCCGACGGCATCGAGACCCGGGCGCATCACTTCGAAGCGACCGTGCGGGTCGAACCGGATGGCTATGCGTGGTGAGACCGTGGTGTAGACGAGGATCGCGGGGCGGGCGCGCGATCCGGGAGTGAGGCCGGGGTCGACATCGACCGAGCGGATCGCGCTCCACGGCAGCTCGACATCCAGTTTCGACTGCGAGGACCACAGCTGGATGCCGGCAGAGGTGCCGACGAGTGCGAAGGTTCCACTCCGAGGAGCCTCCACTCCCGCGATGTGCGCAGCGAGCTCAAGCGAGTCGGGGTCGGAGCCCACCGTCGCTATCGCGCCCAGCTCACGTGCCCTGTGCCGAGAAGGGCGAGAGCGAAGCCAGACGTAGACGACGCTGATGATCGCGACGGTTGCGGCAATGGCAAGGCTCGTGAGCGCGCGGGGAACGTCGGCGAGGGAGTTGGGTGCAAGCACGAGGAGAGCGGCGAGAGCTCCGAGGATCGGGAACGCGGCCGCCCAGCGGCTCATGCCTGGTGCTCGTGTGCGGCGGCGGCCGTGCGGAGCGCCGCGATCTGCTCTCTCGGCTCTCCGCGGAAGACGCTCGATCCGGCGACGAAGGTGTCGGCTCCGTTCTCGCGAGCGATGCCGATGGTCTCCGTGGTGACTCCGCCGTCGACCTGAAGCCACACATCCAGTCCCGTCGCGTCGATTGCTCGGCGGAGGGAGGCGAGCTTCGGCATCGTCGACTCCATGAAGCCCTGGCCGCCGAAGCCCGGCTCGACCGTCATCACGAGCACCTGGTCGAACTCCGGCAGCAGCTCGAGGTAGTCGTCGGCACTCGTGCCCGGCTTGAGGGCGATGCCAGCGCGCGCACCGAGGCGACGGAGCGTGCGGGCGAGCCCGACGGCATCCCTCGCCGCTTCCGCGTGAAAGGTGACGGAGTACGCACCGAGCTCCGCGTACCCGGGCGCCCACCGATCCGGGTCGTCGATCATGAGGTGCACGTCGAGCGGGATCGGCGATACCTCTTGCAGCCGTGACACCATCGGCGGCCCGAAGGTGAGGTTCGGCACGAAATGGTTGTCCATGACATCGACGTGCACGAGGTCGGCTGTGGCGATGCGCCCAAGCTCCCGCTCGAAGTTGGCGAAGTCGGCGGCGAGGATGCTTGGGTTGATTCGCACGGGCATGTAACGACCTTAGCGAGGCACCATCCACCCGAGCACCGGGGTCGTCTGCAGCACGATGATGATCGTCAGCAGAGCGAGAAGGCCGACACTCCACCCGATCAGCTTGCGCAGCAGCATGTTCTCGCCGTGCTCAAGGCCGACGGCAGCAGAGGCGACCGCAAGGTTCTGCAGCGAGAGCATCTTGCCGAGCACGCCAGCCGAGGTGTTGGCTGCCGCCATCACGAGCGGCGGCAGTCCTGTTGCCGCGGCCGCCGTGACCTGCAGGTTGCCGAACAGCGAGTTGGATGCGGTGTCAGAGCCGGTGATGGCGACGCCGACCCAGCCGATCACCGGCGATAGCACCGCGAAGAAGAGGCCGGCCGATGCCAGCGCGAAGCCGAGGGACGCCGTCTGTCCGGAGAGGTTCATCACGAAGGAGAGCGCGAGCACTGTCGAGACCGTCACGATGGTCCAGCGCAGCTGGAACACGGTGCCGCGGTAC
This sequence comes from Conyzicola sp., assembly GCF_057073975.1. NCBI lineage: Bacteria > Bacillati > Actinomycetota > Actinomycetes > Micrococcales > Microbacteriaceae > Conyzicola > Conyzicola sp. Next base: position 18,512 of record NZ_JBXMIS010000032.1, read on the forward strand.
TCCTTGAGCGCAGCGCGAGCGCCGAGCCGGTAGATCGCCATGGTGATGAGGCCGGAGAGGAACAGCAGCGTGCCGGTCGCCTTGATGTGGTCGAAGTGGAACTCCTGGCCGCCCGCGCGATCCCCGCTGGCGGTGACGACATCGAGCCCGGGCCAGTCGAAGGTGACGGTGCCGAATTCGGCGAGCCACGCCTTGATCGCCGGGATCTGTGCAATGGAGAACACCACGATGATGGTGGCGTACGGCGCAACGGCCATGAGCACCTGGCGAAGCGGTGGTCGCACCTCCGCGGGGAGCGAGCGGTGCTCGGCGTCGGCAACCTCGTCGCCCGTGATCGTCTCTGACGGCTGCCAGACGCGGAGCATCACGAGAATGGCGACGGTAGTCGCGACGGCGGCGACGACATCCGTGAGCTCGAAGGCGAGGAAGTTGGATGTGACGAACTGCGAGAGCCCGAAGACGATACCGGCGACGAGGGCGACTGGCCAGGTCTCGCGCAGGCCGCGACGGCCGTCGACCAGAACGACGAGAAGCAGAGGAACGAGGAGGGCCATGAACGGCGTCTGGCGACCGACCATCGCGGCAAGCTCTGGTGCAGGGATGCCGGTGACGCCGGAGAGCGCCACGATCGGCGCCGACAGGGCGCCGAAGGCCACGGGAGCGGTGTTGGCAAGCAAGGACGCTAGCGCTGCCTTGACCGGCTTCATTCCCGCGGCGATGAGCATTGCCGCAGAGATGGCGACGGGGGCGCCGAAGCCCGCGAGCGACTCGAGAAGAGCGCCGAAGCAGAACGCGACGAGGAGCGAGAGGATGCGGAGGTCGCTGCTGATCGAGCGGATGGTCCTGCCAAGCATCGCGAACCACTCCGTTGCCACCGACAGCCGGTAGATCCACAGCGCGTTGACGAGGATCCAGAGGATCGGGAACAGTCCGTAGAACACCCCGGCCCCGACGGCGCTGAGCGCCTGCACGGCTGGCATCCTCCACCCCACAATCGCTAGGAGGAGTGAGAGGGCGAGTGCCACGCCGGCGGCAATCGGTGCGCGTACCTTGAACACCCCCAGAAGCACGAAGAGCACGACGAGCGGGAGTGCCGCCAGAAGAGCCGAGAGGACGATCGAGCCGAAGATCGGGGCGAGGGGCTGTTCGAACATGTAGTTGGTGCCTTTCCTCCGCCAGTCAATGAGAAAAGCCCACTCTCGCGCTAGGCCGAAGGTCCTACCTGCAGCAGCTGGATGAACATCGCATCGGTCGAGTGGCGGTGCGGCCATAGCTGAACGTGCGTACCCTCTGGAAGGTCGAGGGGCTCGGTGGTGAGCGCGCGCAGCACGGATTGCGTGTCGAGCCGCGTCACGGCACCGCCGGCGCGCTTGAGTGCCCCCTCGACGATGACCTTCTTCTCGGCGAGGTGAGGAGAGCAGGTGACATAGGCGAGGATTCCGCCGGGCTTCAGCGCGGCGATCGCGGAGTCGAGGAGTCGCGCCTGCAGCCCCGCGAGCTCCGCGACGTCGCGGGGGGCCTTGCGCCACCGAGCCTCCGGACGCCGACGCAGCGCGCCGAGACCGGTGCATGGCGCATCGAGCAGGATGCGGTCGAACTCCCCCGGATGCGAGTCTCCGACGGTCGTGCCGTCGAGCTCCCACACCTCCGGCGCGTCGTCGAAGACGGCAAGCGCGTTGCGCACGAGCTGAGCGCGTGCAGGAACCAGCTCGTTCGCGGTCATGACGGCGCCGCCCGCCTTCGCCTCTGCGGTCAGAAGGGCGGCCTTGCCGCCGGGGCCGGCGCACAGGTCGAGCCAGCGCTCCCCCGCACGGATCGGCCGTGCGCGGCTGAGCGCAAGGGCCGCGAGCTGGGATCCCTCGTCCTGCACACGGGCGCGGCCCTCGCGCACCGCGGGAAGCTGAAGCGGGTCACCACTGTCGATGGTCGCTCCGACCGGTGAGAAGGCGGCACGGTAGGCATCCAGCTCATCGACGGTTGCGTGCCCGGGCAGGGCGGCCACACTCACGCGCGGCGGCACGTTGTCGGCGTCGAGCAGGTTGCCGAGCTCGCTCTCCCGCCCCTCGGTGGCCAGTGCTGCCTTGAAGGCGCGCAGAATCCAGAGCGGATGCGACGACTCGATCGCCAGAGCGTTGTCTCCCGCCACGCCCGCGAGCACGCGCGCGCGCCATTCCTCGGCGGGCGTGCGGGTGATCGTGCGCAGCACTCCGTTGACGAACCCGACAGCAGAGCGTGAGCCGACCGTCTTCGCGAGCTCGACGGACTCGTCGACCGCCGCGTGGTTGGCAACCCGCAGCGAGAGCAGCTGGTGGCACGCGAGCCGCAGCACATCGAGCACGGCTGGGTCGATCTTCTCCACCGATCGCCCCGCGGCGATCGCAATGACGGCGTCGTAGTAGCCCTGCATGCGCAGGGTTCCGTACGTGAGCTCTGTGGCGAGACCGGCATCAGCAGTCGAGAGCTTGGCGCGCTCGAGGCGCACGGGCAGGAGGAGGTTGGCGTAGGCATCCGAGTCCCGCACCGCGAGGATGACGTCGAGCGCTATGCGCCGTGCCGGCTGAACGCTCACTCTGCGACTCCGCTCGAGGTCGTGGGGCGGCCGCGCCACCAGTCTGCGGCGGCCATGGGCTTCTTGCCGGCTGGCTGCACGGTCACGAGCTCGATCGGATCCGTCGCCGTGCCGATGAGCAGAGACCGGTTGACGATGTCGAGGTGACCGGGAGCACGGCGCGCAATATCGCGGGCGATGGTGGCGTCGAGCACCTTGAGTCTGGAGCCGTCCACCGTTGTGAATGCGCCAGGCTCCGGTGTGACGCCGCGGATGTGGTTGGCCACCGTGACGGCATCCTGCCACCAGTCGAGCTGGCCGTCGGCCAGGCCGAGCTTCGGAGCGAGCGTTACGTCGCCTGCCTGCGGCGTCGCCGTCGCCGAGCCGTCGGCGAGGCTGTCGACGACGCGCAGCAGCAACTCTGCGCCGGAGACGCTCAGGGATTCGAGCAGGCTGCCCGCAGTCTGGTGGCGGCCGATCGGCTCGGTGAGCTGGGCGTAGACGTCACCGGCATCCAGCTCTGGCACCAGCTGGAACACGGATGCCCCTGTCACGTCGTCGCCAGCGAGGATCGCCCTCTGCACGGGCGCCGCACCGCGCCACCGCGGTAGGAGGGAGAAGTGCAGGTTGATCCAGCCGAGGCGAGGGGTCGAGAGCAATGGCTCCCGCACGAGCCCGCCGTAGGCGACGATCACGCCGAGGTCGGGAGCGAGTTCGGCGATGCGCTCTGTGGCAAAGCCGGCGAGCCTGTTCGCCTTGATGAGCTCGGTGTCGGCTGCGCCTGCGGCAGTGGCGGCGGCAACAGGTGTCGGCGTGAGGATCGCCTTGCGACCCTGGGGCGAGTCCTCTCTCGTCAGCACGGCGACGACATCGTGGTCGCTCGCGAGCAGCGCCTCGAGGCTGGGAACGGCGGCGGCGGGGCTGCCGGCGAAGACGAGGCGGAGAGGTTTCACTCCCCCATTCTCTCGTGAATGCCTAGGCCTGCCCCGCCAGCGAGAACGGTGCGCCGGTGCGCTCCCGCACCTCCTCGACCGTGACGCCTGGCGCGGTGGTTCGCAGCACGAGCGCCGAATCCACGATGTCGAAGACGGCGAGGTCGGTGACGATCATCTGCACCACGCCGGCACCGGTCAGCGGAAGGTCGCAGCGGTCCACGATCTTCGGGCTGCCGTCTTTCGCGGTGTGCTCTGTGATGACGATGACCATGGGTGTGCCGGCGACGAGGTCCATCGCTCCTCCCATGCCCTTGACGAGCTTGCCGGGAATACTCCAGTTGGCCAGGTCTCCTGTTGCAGAGACCTGCATCGCACCGAGGATGGCGGTGCGCACGTGCCCTCCGCGGATCATGCCGAACGAGGTGGCGGAGTCGAAGTAGCTGCCGCCGGGCTCGAGCGTCACCGTCTGCTTGCCCGCGTTGATGAGGTCGGCATCCTCCTCGCCCTCGAACGGGAACGGGCCCATGCCGAGAAGGCCGTTCTCGCTCTGGAGAATGACGCGTACCCCGTCGGGTAGGTGGTTGGCGACGAGCGTGGGGATGCCGATGCCTAGGTTCACGTACTGGCCGTCCTGCAGCTCGCGCGCCGCGATCGCCGCCATCTCGTCTCGCGTCCAGCTCATGCCGTTGCCTCCGCTCTCGGCCTCGTGGTTCGCTGCTCGATGTCTTTGACTCGAGGGGTCGAGCGCACGAGTCGGTTGACGAAGATGCCCGGCGTGACGACCGTGTCTGGATCGATGAAGGAGTCGGAGAGAACGACCTCTGCCTCGGCGATCGTGACGAGAGCGGCCGTGGCGACCAGCGGGTTGAAGTTGCGCGCCGTGTGCCGGTAGGCGAGGTTGCCGGCGGCGTCGGCAGTGTGCGCGTGAACCAGCGCCACGTCGGCGACGATGCCGCGCTCGAGGATGTAGGTGCGTCCGTCGAAGGCGGCGTGCTCCTTTCCCTCGGCGACGAGGGTGCCGACCCCCGTGGCCGTGTAGAAGCCGGGGATTCCCGCCCCGCCAGCGCGCAGGCGCTCAGCCAGCGTGCCCTGCGGCACGAACTCCACCTCCAGCACCCCGTCGAGGTACTGCTGCGCGAACAGCTTGTTCTCTCCGACGTAGGAGGCGATCACCTTGCCGACCTGGTGGTTCTCCAGCAGGATTCCGAGGCCCTTGCCGTCGACGCCCATGTTGTTCGAGACGATGACGAGATCGCGAGCACCGGTGTCCCGAAGTGCCTCGATGAGGTCGCTGGGGATTCCGCAGAGACCGAAGCCGCCGACGGCGACGACGCTGCCATCCCGCACCGTTCCCGCGATAGCCTCGGCGGCGGTCTCGTAGATCGCTGTCATGCCCGTCCTCCTCTCGTGAGCACCCGCCGCGCCTTCGTCAGCACCGGCCCGTCGACCATCCCGCCGCGGAAGACGAAGACCCCGCGCTCGCCCTGTGCTGCCGCAACGAGTGCCGCCGCGTACTCCAGCTCGTCCTCTGTTGGCGCGTAGGCCTCGCGGATCGTCTCCACCTGCAATGGATGGATGCACGCGGTCGCCGCGAAGCCGCTCGCCGCCGCGTCGCGAGCCTCCGCTGCGAGCCCGGCAGTGTCGGCGATGTCGAGGTGCACGGCGTCGATCGCAGCCTTGCCGTGGGCACCGGCAGCGATAAGCACGGCAGAGCGGGCGTGCAGGGCCACGGCACGGTAGTGCCCGTCGCGAAACCGGCTGTCGGTGCCGCCGAGGGAGGCGACGAGATCCTCTGCGCCCCACATCAGCGCGACGACATTGGGAGCGGCGGCGAGGGCTGGTGCTGCGAGCACTCCGGCGGCGGTCTCGCACAGCGCAATGACGTCGTAGTCAGCGAGGGATGCCGCGGAGGTTGCCTTCGCCAGCATGACGAGCCGATAGGCGGTGGCGCCGAGCGCCTCCAGGTCGCGGGCATGGTCATCGGTGCCAGCCGCGTTGACCCGCACGATCGTCGTGGCGGGGTCGAGGGGATGGTCGACGAGCGCCTGCCGGGCGGCGGCCTTGTGCTGCGGCGCCACGGCGTCCTCGAGGTCGAGGATCACGGCATCCGCTCGGTTCGCGGCCGTGCCGTAGCGCTCCGACCGATCGGCCGGGCAGAACAGCAGGGCGGGGCCGAGATCGAAGTTCATGGGCGGCTCCCCTCGGTCCAGACCATGACGGAGCGCGTGGCGACGGCGACAACGACGCCGTCCTGATTGCGGCCGGTGTGGCGAAGCACGACGATTCCCTGCCCCGGCCGGGACTCCGACAGCCGCTTCTCGACGACCTCGCTCTCGCTGTACAGGGTGTCGCCGTGGAAGAGCGGATGCGGGAAGCCGACCTCGGTGAAGCCGAGGTTGGCGACGATGGTGCCCTGCGTCAGCTGGGCGACCGATGCGCCGACGATCGTCGCGAGCGTGAACATCGAGTTGACCAGGCGCTGGCCGAAGGGCTGGGTCGCAGCAAAGGCCGCATCGAGGTGCAGGGCCTGCGTGTTCATGGTGAGGGTCGTGAACAGCACGTTGTCTGCCTCCGTCACCGTGCGTCCCGGCGTGTGCGCGTAGACCACGCCCGTCTCGAACTCCTCGAACCACAGCCCGCGCTGTTCGATGCGGCCAGACATCAGAAGCCGAGCTCTCTCGAGATCACCATGAGCTGCACCTCGTTGGTTCCCTCGCCGATCTCGAGGATCTTCGAGTCGCGGTAGTGGCGTGCCACCGGGTTCTCGTTGAGAAAGCCGTAGCCGCCGAAGATCTGGGTTGCGTCGCGTGCGTTGTCCATGGCGGCACCGCTCGCGATGAGCTTGGCGAGGCTCGCCTCGAGCTTGAAGCGCTCGCCCGCCACGAGCTTGCGGGCTGCCTCGTAGGTGGCGAGACGCGCGGTGTGAACCCGCGCCTGCATCCGGGCGATCATGAAGGCGATGTGCTGGTTTGACCCGATGGCGCGCCCGAAGACGTTGCGCGACTTCGCGTAGCGCATGGACTCCTCGAGGCACCCCTGGGCGGCTCCCGTGCAGAGCGCCGCGAACAGCACACGGCCCTCGTCGAGACTCTCGAGGAAGTTCGCGTAGCCGCGACCGCGCTCCCCGAGCAGGTTGGCCTCTGGCACACGCACGCCGGTGAGGGTGAGCGGGTGGGTGTCGGAGGTGTGCCACCCCACCTTGTCGTAGCTCGGCTCGACGACGAAGCCGGGGGTGCCGCTGGGAACGATGATCGCGCTCAGCTCGGGCCGACCGTCTGCCGTTCGCCCGGTAACGGCGAGCACCGTGACGAGTCGGGTGATGCGGCTGCCGGAGTTCGTGATGAACTGCTTCGTGCCGGTGATGGTCCAGCTGCCGTCCGACAGTTCCGCGGTCGTCTGCGTGCCACTCGCGTCCGACCCGGCGTCTGCCTCGGTGAGGCCGAAGGCGGCGAGGCCGCGTCCGCTGGCGAGGTCGGGCAGCCATTGACGGCGCTGCTCCTCTGTGCCGTTGCGGAAGATGGGCATCGCGCCAAGCCCGACGCCGGCCTCGAGCGTGACGCCGATGGACTGGTCGACCCGGCTCAGCTCCTCTATCGCGATGCAGAGATCGATGTAGTCACGGCCCTGGCCGCCGTACTCGACCGGGAACGGGAGCCCGAAGAGACCCATCTCGCCCATCTGCGCGATGATCCCGTATGGCAGCTCTCGCTTCGAGTCGTACTCGTATGCTGCGGGCGCGACGACGGTGTCGGCGAAGTCGCGCACCTGCGCGCGCAGTCTGTCGCGTCGGTCGGTCAGATCGAGGCGAGGATCGAGGGTCATGGTCATGCTGCTGCTCCTTTGTGAGGATGTGTGCCGCGAGCATCGATCCCCTGCGGATCGATGCGGGCAACGACCTGGCCCGTTCTGACCTGGTCGCCATTGCCGACGGTGAGGGTCACCACCCCGGCGACGGAGGCGAGCATTGTGTGCTCCATCTTCATCGCCTCGATCGTGAGGAGGGCGGTGCCAGCCTCGACGACAGTTCCTGTTGCGCTTGTAACCGAGACGACCGTGCCAGCCAGTGCCGTTCGCACCTCTGGGTCGATCGCCCCTGCCGCGCGAGTGAGCGTGGACCGATGGACCGCGAGTCGCTGGTCCCGGGTCTGCAGCGCGAACTCGTGGGTGCGTCCCGCCCCGTGCAGCCACAGCGCGTCGGCGGTGCGCGCCCAGCGAAACACCGTTGTGCGGCCGAAGATCTCGATGGATGCCGTCGCGGCATCGTGCGCGAACCGCGTCGGCACGCCATCGACGAGCGCCGCGCTCGGCGGGCCGGACACCTCGACCCCGAGGTATCGGGGCGGGCGATCCACGCCGATGCGGAAGCCCGTCGGCTGCCGCCACGGTGAGCCGGAGTGCCACGCGGCGGAGTGCTCGAGGAGGGCGGCCGCGGCCCGCGCTGCGACATCCGGCTCCAGGGTGCCGCCGGTGGGAAGTCGCTCGATGAGACCCGTGTCGATTCGGCCGGCGCGCACATCGTCGTTGCAGAGCAGCTCACGAAGGAAGGCGGCGTTCGTGCGCACTCCGAGCACCACGGTGTCGGCGATGGCACGGTCGAGCCGGTCGATGGCCTCGGCGCGCGTGCTGCCCCAAGCGATGACCTTCGCGAGCATCGGGTCGTACTCGGCGGAGATGACGAGGCCGGGCACGAGCGAGCTGTCGACGCGCACGCCCGGGCCGACGGCCTCCTCGAGAGCCACGACGACCCCGGTCGCCGGCAGGAACCCCGCCGAGGGGTCCTCCGAGTACAGCCGTGCCTCGATCGCATGGCCTGTCGTCGCGATCTCGCCGAGGGCGAGCTGCTCTCCCGCGGCGATGCGCAGCTGCCACTCGACGAGGTCGACCCCCGTGACGAGCTCTGTAACGGGATGCTCCACCTGCAGGCGGGTGTTCATCTCCATGAAGAAGAACTCGCCAGGAGAGCGGTCGGATACCAGGAACTCGACCGTGCCTGCTCCGACATAGTCGACACTGCGGGCGACCGCGCATGCGGCCGCGCCGATCGCGGCGCGCGTGGCCTCATCGAGCAGGGGCGACGGTGCCTCCTCGACGATCTTCTGGTGGCGGCGCTGCAGCGAGCACTCGCGCTCGCCAAGGTGGACGACCGTGCCATGCGTATCGGCGAGCACCTGCACCTCGATGTGCCGAGGAGACTCGATGTAGCGCTCGAGCAGGAGCGTGTCGTCGCCGAACGACTTGAGTGCGACGCGTCGCGAGGCAATCAGGGCTCCGCGGAGCTCCGACGGGTCGGAGACGACGGTCATGCCCTTGCCGCCACCACCGGCTGACGGTTTGATGAGCGACGGGAACCCGACGGTCTGTGCCGCCGTGACGAGCTCGTCATCGGACATACCCGCCGTTCCCGCCCCTGGCGTGGTCGCGACGCCGAACGCCTCGACGTGCTGCTTCGCGCGGATCTTGTCGCCCATGATCTCGATCGCCCGCGGGCCCGGCCCGACGAACACGAGGCCAGCCTCTGCGCAGGCCATGGCGAAGTCTGCGCTCTCCGACAGGAATCCGTAGCCGGGGTGCACCGCCTGCGCCCCCGAGCTCACCGCGGCACCCACGAGCGCTGCCGCATCGAGGTACGACCCGACCAGCAGCGCGGTGTCGGCCTCGGCAACGTGGCGGGCGCCCCGATCCCCCTCGGTGTACACCGCGACGGACTGGATGCCCAGCTCCCGCAGCGTGCGCATGACGCGACAGGCGATCTCGCCCCGGTTGGCGACAAGCACTCTCGAGAACATGGCCATCACATCCGGAACAGCCCGAAGGCTGGATCGGGCAGCGGCGTGCCGGCGCAGACGTCCAAGGCGAGACCGAGCACCGTTCTGGTGTCGGCTGGATCGATGACACCGTCGTCCCAGAGCCGGGCGGTCGAGTAGTACGGGCTGCCCTGCGACTCGTACTGCTTGCGAATGGCCTGCGGGTCGGAGGTTCCGACCGCAGAGAGGACGGAGGCAGCCTGCGCCCCGCCCATGACCGAGATGCGGGCGTTCGGCCACATCCAGAGGAATCGCGGCGAGTAGGCGCGACCGCACATCGAGTAGTTGCCGGCGCCGAAGGATCCGCCGATCACGACGGTCAGCTTCGGCACTCGAGTCGTGGCAACGGCCGTCACCATCTTCGCGCCGTTCTTGGCAATGCCGCCGGCCTCGGCATCGCGGCCGACCATGAAGCCGGAGATGTTCTGAAGGAACAGCAGCGGAATGCCCCGCTGGTCGCAGAGCTCGATGAAGTGAGCCCCCTTGAGCGAGGACTTGCTGAACAGCACCCCGTTGTTGGCCACGATGCCGACGGGATGCCCGTGCAGCCGTGCGAAACCGGTCACGAGGGTAGTGCCGTACTCGCTCTTGAACTCGTGGAACTCGCTCGCATCGACGAGTCGCGCGATGACCTCGTGCACGTCGTACGGCGCCTGCACGTCGGTGGGAACGACGCCGTAGATGCTGTCGGCGACGGCAGGCTCGCGAGACTCCACGACATCCCATGCCGGTGCGGGAGCGGCTGGAAGGGTGGAAATGATGTCTCGCACGATTCCGAGCGCATGGCGGTCGTCGTCGGCAAGGTGGTCGGTGACGCCAGAGACCTTCGAGTGCAGCTCTCCCCCGCCGAGCTCCTCTGCGGTGACCTCTTCTCCGATGGCTGCCTTCACGAGGGGCGGCCCGCCGAGGAAGATCGTGCCCTGTCCGCGCACGATGACCGTCTCATCGCTCATCGCCGGCACGTAGGCACCCCCGGCGGTGCACGATCCCATGACCGAGGCGATCTGCGGAATGCCGGCGGCCGACATGCGCGCCTGGTTGAAGAAGATGCGACCGAAGTGCTCGCGGTCGGGGAAGACCTCGTCCTGCATCGGCAGATAGGCCCCACCGGAGTCGACGAGGTAGACGCACGGCAGCCGGTTCTCCAGCGCGACCTCCTGGGCGCGAAGGTGCTTCTTGACGGTGAGTGGGAAGTACGTGCCGCCCTTGACCGTCGCGTCGTTGGAGATGACGAGGATCGGCCGGCCGTGCACGAGGCCGACGCCGGCGATCACACCGGCGGCTGGTGCCTCACCGCCGTAGTGGTCGCTCGCGGCGAGAGGGGCGAGCTCGAGAAAGGGACTGCCCTCGTCGAGCAGCTCGTCGATGCGCTCGCGTGGCAGGAGCTTTCCTCGAGCGACGTGGCGCTCGCGGGAGCGCTCTGGCCCACCGAGGGCGGCCGTTGCGAGGCGCTCGCGGAGATCGGAGACGAGGGCCTGGTGTGCGGCGACGTTCGCGCGATAGGAGTCGTTTGCGACGTCAGCCTCGCTGCTCAGGATCTGCATTGATCGTCCCCACGTGGTTAGTCATCACTAACTGAAAATAGGTTAGCCGCAATTAACTGGACTGTCTAGACTCTGGGTGTGACCCAGCCGACTCTTCGCAGCATCGCCAAGGCCGATCGCCGTCAGGCCCTGCTCGATGCCGCTGCAGCCCAGTTCGCCCAGCGTGGCTTCACCCGGGTATCCCTCGAGGACCTTGGTGCGGCCGTCGGCGTGAGCGGCCCGGCGGTGTACCGGCACTTCGCCGGCAAGCAGGCAGTGCTCGGGGCACTTCTGGTCGGGGTCAGCGAAGGACTCTGGGCGGGTGGGCGAGCCGTTGTCGATGCGGCACCGGATGCTGAAGCGGCGCTGACGGAGCTGGTGCGGTTCCACGTGCGATTCGCCCTCACGAACGCCGACGTGATCCGTGTGCAGGATCGCGACCTCGACAGCCTCACCGAAGGCGACCGCCACTCGGTGCGTGCGCTGCAGCGCTCGTACGTCGAGCTCTGGGTCGACGTGCTCCACCGGCTGCGACCAGAGGAGGAGCGCGCCGCCCTGCGCACGCGAGCGCACGCCGCGTTCGGGCTCATCAATTCCACGACGCACAGTGGAATCACACGGGAGACGCCGTCGATCCTCGAGCGCATGGCCATGGCGGCTCTCACCGCCTAGACCGCGGTGCTTGAGCAGCACTAGTCGAGCGGTTTCGTCGCGCGGCCGAGCACCGCCGTGGTCAGGTGGCCGAGCGTTCCGTCACCGCCGTTGCCGAGCATCGTGCGCAGCCGAGCAAGCACGTCGGCGCGCGATTCGTCGTCCATTCGCTCTACGAGAGGGCCGAATGGCGTGCCGAAAACCCCGGAGACCTCGGCGTCGAGCGTCGGCCAGCGCACGGCGAGAGACTCCTGCCGCACGGCGATCTCGTGGAAGCCAGCCACGCAGAGGCCGTCGACGATCGATGCCACCGACATGGTCACCGATGCATTCGAGAGGGGGCGATCGTCGGAGCTGAGGGCTGCCGCGAAGGAGTCGAAGGGGTCGAGAGGCTCCCCCGCCGCCCACGCCGAGACGGCTACGACCCCTCCGGGCCGCAGTACCCGACGGCACTCCCGCAGCGCGCCGAGCGGGTCGTCCATGAACTGCAGGCCCTGCTGGCAGAGAACGACATCGGCACTGCCGTCGTCGACGTCGAGCGCGGCCGCGCTGCAGACACGTGCGTCGATCGGAGCGAAACCGGGCCGCACACCAGCGCTCGCGTAGGAGAGCATGCGGCGACTGATGTCTGTGGCGATCACGAGACCGCCGCGCCCGGCGGCATGCGCCGCGGCCCTCGCAACGGCACCCGTTCCCGATGCGACATCCACGACCACATCGCCGACTCGAACGCCGGCGCGGGCGATCAGCCGCTCTGCCCACGGGGCGAAGAGCACGGGCTCGAGGTAGCGACGGTAGTGCTCCGCGATGCTTCCGGCCTCGAACTGCCCAGCGGCAGACTCCATCGTCGCCGTCACGTCACACCAGGGAGAGCACGGTCGCGGGATCGCGGAGGATGCCGCCGACGTCGACGAGGAACCGCGCGCCATGCTCGCCGTCCATCAGCCGGTGGTCGAACGAGAGGCTGAGCGTCATCACATCCCGCAGCGCCACTTGGTCGTCGTACTCCCATGGGAGTCGGCGCACGGCACCGATCGCGAGAATCGCGGCCTCCCCTGGATTGAGGATGGGGGTTCCCGCGTCGACCCCGAACACCCCGACATTGGTGACAGAGATCGTGCTGCCGGTCAGGGCGGCGGGAGCCAGCGTTCCGGCGCGGGCATCGGCGGCGACGGCGGCGATCGCGTCGGTGAGGGCACCGAGGGTCAGACGGTCGGCATCCCTGACGACGGGCACCATGAGCCCCCGCGGAGTGGCGACGGCCACCCCGAGGTGCACGGCCTCGAACCGGACGATCTCGTGGGAGCCCTCATCCCAATGAGAGTTCGCCTCCGGAGTTCTGGCGGCGGCGAGGCACATCGCCTTGGCTGCAACTGCCAGCAGGCTCGCACTGGCGCCGGTGGCCTTCAGCCGGCTCACCAGCTCCAGCGTCCTGGTCACATCGACGGTGAGGAACTCTGTGACGTGGGGCGCCGTGAAGGCGCTTGCCACCATGGCGGCGGCCGTTGCCTTGCGCACGCCCGTGATCGGGATGCGATTCTCCGATCGCTCCGATCGCTCCGGTCGACCACGCTCCCCTGCGGCCCGCTGCACGTCGTCGCGGGTTACCGCCCCGCCGTCCCCGGAGCCGACAATCCCGTCGAGCTCGACCCCGAGGTCGTGGGCGAGCTTGCGCACGGGCGGGGCCGCGAGCCACCGGGTCGACCGAGTCGGGGTCGCGATGGTGCCAGGCGTGGCGTGATCGCGGGGCCGCCGCTTCGGGCGGTTCCCGGTCTCGACGGCAGGGCCGTAGCCAACGAGCACGGGGGTTCTGGTGACCGCATCCGCCCTGTGATTGTCCTGAACCTCCGCGTCGTCAACCTCGGCCCCCGTCACCTCGAACGACGCGATGGGTGACCCGACCGCGACCGTCTGACCCGGCTCCACATGCAGGCGCGCGATGACGCCGGCGAAGGGCGAGGGCAGCTGAACGATCGCCTTCGCGGTCTCCACCTCGGCGATCGGCTGGTTGAGCGTCACCGTATCGCCGACGGCGACGTGCCACGAGACCAGCTCCGACTCGGTCAGGCCCTCGCCGAGGTCTGGCAGCGCGAAGTCGCGGATCATGCCGACCACCCCGAGAGCGAGTTGGCTCGCCCGAGCACCCGGTCGACGGCGTCGAGGATGCGGTCGAGATCGGGCAGGAAGTGCTCCTCCAGCCGGGCAGCCGGGTAGGGAACGTCGAAGCCGGTGACGCGCTGAGGCGGCGCTTCGAGGTCGAGGAAGCACCGGTCGGTGATCGTTGCCGCGAGTTCCGCGCCGAGACCACCGGACTGCTGTGCCTCGTGGGTGATCACCAGCCGCCCCGTCTTGCGCCCGCTCGCCTCGACGGTGGCGAAGTCCACCGGGGAGAGCGAGCGAAGGTCGACGACCTCGATGCTGATGCCCTCGTCGGAGGCGGCGGTCGCGGCATCCAGTGCGGTTGCCACGAGCGGACCGTAGGCCACGAGGGTCGCATCGGTGCCCGGCGTGACGACGCGGGCGCTGCCAAGCGGGAAGTCGAAGCCCTCGTCGACCTCGCCCTTCGTCCAGTACCGACGCTTCGGCTCGAAGAACAGCACGGGGTCATCGCAGGCGATCGCCTGCCGCAGCATCGTATGGGCGTCCTGCGGGGTGGCGCACGTGACGACGCGCAGCCCGGCGGTGTGCGCGAAGTACGCCTCTGGCGACTCGGAGTGGTGTTCGACCGCGCCGATGCCACCGCCGTACGGCACGCGAATGGTCAGTGGCATCCGCACAGCGCCCGCGGTCCTGTAGTGCATCTTCGCGACCTGGGCGACGATCTGGTCGAACCCCGGGTAGATGAACCCGTCGAACTGGATCTCACACACCGGCCGGAATCCCCGGTACGCGAGTCCGACGGCCGTTCCGATGATCGCCGACTCGGCGAGCGGCGTGTCGATGACGCGACCGGGCCCGAAGTCGCGCTGCAGCCCGTCGGTCACGCGGAACACCCCGCCCAGCTGGCCGATGTCCTCCCCCATGAGCAGTACACGCTCGTCGTCCTCCATGGCGCGGCGAAGCCCCGAGCCGAGCGCCTTGGCCATCGTGAGCTCCGTCATGATCCGAACCCCCCGAGGTATGCCTCGTACTGGCTTCGCTGGCGCTCGAGCTCCGCGTTCGGCTCGACGTAGGCGTGGTCGAAGACGCTCAGCGGTGCGGGGTCTGGCAGCGCAAGGCACGCGGCCCGGAACCGGGAGGCAAGGCTGTCGGCATCTGCGCTGATGGATGCCGCAACGGCGTCGTCTAGCACCCCCTCCGACCACAGGTAGGCCTCCACCCGCGCCAGCGGATCCTTCGCCGCCCACTCCTCGCGCTGCGGCGGGTCGACGTAGCGGGTCGGGTCGTCGGAGGTCGTGTGCGGCCCCATGCGATAGGTCACCGCCTCGATGTAGGTCGGGCCGCCTCCCGAGCGCGCGCGGGCGATGGCGCTGCGGGTGACGGCCATCACGGCGAGCACGTCGTTGCCATCCACGCGCACCGACGGGATGCCGAAGCCCGGCGCCCGATCGGCAATCGAGCGCCGTGCCTGCAGCCCGACCGGCTCTGAGATCGCCCAGTGGTTGTTCTGGCAGAAGAAGACAACGGGCGCCGAGAACGACGCCGCGAAGACCATCGCCTCGTTCACGTCGCCTTCGCTGGTCGCCCCATCGCCGAAGTAGGCGATCGCGACCGAGTCGACGCCGTCCTTGGCGCAGCCCATGGCGTAGCCGGTGGCATGCAGCGTCTGCGCTCCGATGATGATCGACGGCGTGGCCATGCCGACCTCGTAGGGGTTCCATCCGCACTGCGCTGTGCCACGCCAGACCTTCACCAGGTCGGCGAGGGCGACCCCGCGGCAGTAGGCGACCGCGTTCTCCCGATAGCTGCTGAAGGCGAAGTCGTCGGACCGAAGGGCGCGGGCAGAGCCCACCTGCGCTGCCTCCTGGCCGAGCAGCGGCGGCCACAGGCCGAGCTCGCCTTGCCGCTGGAGGGCGGTGGCCTCGGTATCGATGCGGCGCACCATCGCCATGTCGGAGTACAGCGCGAGGATGCTGCTCGAGGTGAGGTCGGCAATCCGGGAGTCGAACTGCGGATGCTGCGTGCGCACCCCCTGCGAATCGAGCAGCTGCACGATCTCGGTGGTGCCGGCTGCCTCAGGGGCAGCGGGCGGGGCGGTGCGACTGTCGTCGGCAATAGTCATACGCAACGAATCTCCGATCCGACACGCTCCCGGCGGGTGAGCCATGAACGCGACGATCCTCACAGCCGTGGTTGGTGAACCACAGGCTGAACCAGACGACGGTGTCTGGTGTTGCAGACGACGCTAGCCACCGGCAGTGGCAAAGGCAAGCACCCGCTAGCGCGGCTCCAGCCGAATGGCGCCGTCGAGGCGAATGGTCTCCCCATTGAGCATGGGGTTCTCGACGATGTGCTCGCAGAGCGCCGCGAACTCGTCGGCACGGCCAAGTCGGCTCGGATGCGGCGTCTTCCCGCCGAGCGCGTCCTGCGCTGCCTGTGGAAGGCCCGCCATCATCGGGGTCTCGAACACCCCCGGTGCGATCGTCACGACCCGGATGAGAGAGCTGGCGAGCTCTCTGGCGAGCGGAAGAGTCACCGCGATCACCCCGCCCTTTGACGAGGCGTAGGCGACCTGCCCGATCTGGCCCTCGTAGCCGGCAACGGATGCGGTGTTGACGATGACGCCGCGTTCGTCGTCGACGGGATCGTTGTGCTGCATGACCGCTGCGGCCTCGGCTGCTACTGTGACGGTTCCGCCAAGGTTGATGGCGACCACCCGCATGAATGACTCGAGCCGCAGCGGTCCATCGCGGCCAACCAGCCGTCCCGGCGTGGCCACACCAGCGCAGTTCACGACGATGCGCAGGGATCCGGTGCTCGACGCCTCAGCAACCGCAGAGGAGACCTGAGCCTGGTCGGTCACGTTGGTCGGCACGAAGTGCGCAGCGTCCCCGAGCTCTGACGCGACCGCCTCGCCGTCGGACGACGGGAGGTCGAGCAGGAAGACCTCGGCTCCCCTGGCTATCAGCCGCGATGCCGTGGCACGGCCGAGGCCCGATGCTCCCCCGGTGACGATGGCGTGTGCTCCCGCGATCTTCATGCGGTCATCCTAACTTCGGGCCCTCCCGTGACGGCCGGGCGATCGAGACGTAGCATCGAGCAGAAGGGTTCTCTCTCGAGATTGGTTCTGTCATGCCATCCTCCGTCATCGTTGCCGGGGCACGCACTCCCATCGGGCGCCTGCTCGGTGGCCTGTCCACGCTCTCAGCGGCAGAGCTCGGCGGCGTCGCAATCGCCGGCGCGCTCGAGCGATCGGGCATCGGTGCAGAGCGCGTGCAGTACGTGATCATGGGGCAGGTGCTGACCGCGGGTGCTGGCCAGCTGCCCGCGCGTCAGGCGGCGACAGCCGCTGGGATCGGCATGGATGTGCCAGCGCTCACCGTCGGCAAGGTGTGCCTCTCCGGCATCCAGGCGGTGATCCTCGCCGACCAGTTCGTGCGCTCCGGCGACCTGGACGTGCTGGTAGCCGGCGGCATGGAGTCGATGTCGCAGGCACCCCACCTGCTGCCTGGGTCGCGGCGAGGCACCAAGTTCGGGGCGATCACGCTGCTCGACCACATGCAGGTCGACGGACTTCACGATGTCTACACCGACGAGGCGATGGGGCTGCTCACAGAGCACACCAACGACGCGCAGCCCATCGGGCGGGAGGAGCAGGATTCGTTTGCGGCGCGGTCGCACCAGCTGGCCGCCGCGGCGTGGGAGTCCGGTCTGTTCGATGACGAGGTGGTGCCTGTCTCCGTTGCCCAGTCGAAGGGCGACCCTGTCGTCATCACGCGCGACGAGGGCATGCGCCCCGACACCACTGCGGCGACTCTCTCCGCGCTGCCAGCCGCCTTCCGCCCCGGCGGCTCCATCACCGCGGGAAACGCCTCGCCGATCTCCGACGGAGCGTGCGCGATGGTCGTCATGGACAAGGAGATGGCAGAGCGCGAGGGTATCTCCTGGCTTGCCGAGATCGGTGCGCACGGCATGGTGGCCGGTCCTGACTCGTCGCTTCAACTGCAGCCGGCCAACGCCATCCGCCTCGCGTGCGAGCGCCACGGCATCACCCCGGCCGATCTCGATCTCGTCGAGATCAACGAGGCATTCGCGGCGGTGGGCATCGCATCCGCGAATGACCTCGGCATTCCCCTCGACCGGGTCAACGTCAGCGGCGGTGCGATCGCCCTCGGGCATCCGATCGGCATGTCGGGCGCTCGAATCGTGCTGCACCTTGCCGTTGAGCTCGCGGCACGAGGCGGTGGCATCGGGGCGGCGGCGCTGTGCGGTGGTGGCGGGCAGGGCGACGCCCTCATCGTGACGGTGCCGAGGCGAGGCGCCTAGCTGTCGAGGAACGGCTCGACGTCGTCGAACCGGATGCGCAGCGTCGGCCGGGGAACGAACTGCTGCGACTTCACCGGAGGCCGGCGCTTGCCCGTGGCGTTACGCACCAGTTCTGCACGCAGGGCCGTCGCCACCTCCCCGCCCTTCGCGTAGTCGAACCGCACGATGGTTCGCACCTTCGGCGTTGAGCCGTCTGTCGTCGGGATGTCGACCGGGCCGAGAATGTCGGAGGCCTCGCCCTGCACCGCGGCCACCGCGTCTGCGACCGCCTGCAGCGACCCGGTGACCGTTGCGACCCGCACGGCCGGCGGGAACCGCAGCTGACGCCGATCGACGAGCTCTGCGCGGGCGTAGTCGGCCTGGCGCCACGTCGCGAGGGCGGATGCGAGCGCACCCCCGACCCCGACCAGTACCACGGGAGCCCGCGGGGCTGCCAGCGCTGCGGCGTTCGACCAGGTGCGAAGGCAGTCCTCCCCCACGCGGAGGCTCTCGCGCGCGACCAGGGACTCCCCGTCGAGCAGAAGCACGGCGCGATACCCGCCCGCGGCGACGGGCTCTGCCCCACGGGTGGCGATGACGAGCGCCGGCTCCGCGCTGACGTGCAGGATGGGGCGCTCCCCATCGGCGATGATGATGCGCACCCCGGGAAATGCCCGACCGAGGTCTTCTGCCGTGCGCGTGGCTCCCTGGCCGACCAGTCGCAGCTTGTCGCTGCCGCAGTTGGAGCAGGTCCACTTCGCCGCAATGGCGCCGCACCACACACACGACGGGATGGAGCGCGCCGCCTTCTGCGTCAGCGGCCCCTCACAGCGCCCACAGCGAGCACTCTGGCGGCAGTCGGCGCACGCGAGGCGCGGCGCATACCCCGGTCTTGCCACCTGCACGAGCACAGGCCCCGACTCGAGTCCCGCTTTCGCCTCGCGCCACGCGGCCGTCGGTATGCGTGCCTGTGCCGCCAGGCGGTCGTCGCTCGACTGCTGGGCGGTGGGGATCACCCGCGGGCGCACGGCGGGAACCGGCGAGACACTCGTGAGCCAGCCGAGCTCGACCAGGCGCTCCACCTCTGTGCTGCGGGAGTGGGAGAAGAAGAACAGGTCGGTCTCCTGCTGCTCCTGGCGGAGCAGGGCGGCATCCCTCGTGTGCACGTAGGGGCTCAGCGGCTCGGCGTGCAGGGGATCGCCGTCGTCCCAGATGGCGATGAGCCCGAGGTTGCCCGCTGGCGCGTAGACGGCGGAGCGGTTGCCGACGATGACGAGCGGCCCGCCGCGAAGGCAGCGGAGGAAGTTGCGATACCGGTCCGCGTTCGACTGGCGCGCGTCGAGACGCACGACGAGCTCGGCGGGAAGCACGGCGGCGAGTGCCGCCTCGAGCTGCTCCTGGTCACGGTAGTCGGGAACCGCGAGGATCGCAGAGCGGCTTCCCGCGACCGCCTCCCGAGCGGCAGCAGCCATCGTCACCGCCCAGCGCCCAACCCACACGTCGGGGGCGACCTCTTCCACACCCGGGAGCGCATCGACCGCTAGCCGCCCGTGGAACACCCCGCTCTGGTAGCCCTCGATTGCGGCAGCGCCGGGCAGGGCTGGCGCGTCGCCCGCCTCTGACGCGAGGTAGGCCTTCTCCACCCGCACCTGCCGGCCAGGCACAGCGAGGCGGATGATGTCGCTGGCGTTGCCTGCGGCGCGCTCCGACGCCCGCCTCGCAAGCGCCCAGACCTCGGGCGCGAGCACGGGAACCGGCGAGGTGACGGCATCGAGCTCGCTGAGCGCGCCCGTGTAGTCGCCCGGCTCCCCGAGCTCGACGATGTAGCCGTCTGCGACGCGCCCCGCGGATCGCAGCGGCACCCGCACCCGCACCCCGGGCCTCGCAGACTCGCGCAGCGCATCCGGTATGCCGTAGTCGAAGAGCCGGTCGAGCTGCGGCAGGGGTGAGTCGATGAGCACCCTGGCGACGGATGCTGTCATCTCTACAGCTTCGCGGCAGTTCTGAGCGCGTCGACGCGGTCGAGTCGCTCCCAGGTGAAGTCGGGCAGCTCACGGCCGAAGTGGCCGTAGGTGGCCGTCTGCGCGTAGATCGGCCGCAGCAGGTCGAGGTCTCGGATGATCGACGACGGGCGAAGGTCGAACGACTCGCGGATGGCATCGATGATGGTCGCCTCTGGCAGGTGAGCGGTGCCGAACGTCTCCACGTAGAGCCCGACGGGAGCCGCCTTGCCGATCGCATAGGCAACCTGCACCTCGAGACGGTCGGCGAAGCCGGCGGCGACCGCGTTCTTGGCCACCCAGCGCAGTGCGTAGGCGGCAGAGCGGTCGACCTTCGACGGGTCTTTTCCAGAGAATGCGCCGCCGCCGTGGCGCGCGGCGCCCCCGTAGGTGTCGACGATGATCTTGCGGCCGGTGAGTCCGGCGTCGCCCTGCGGCCCGCCGATGTGGAACACACCCGTCGGGTTGATGAGCACTGTCACCTTCGACGAGTCGAGGTCGACAGAGGAGAGCACCGGATCGATGACGAGCGTGCGGATGACATCGCGCAGGTCTTCTGTCGAGATGGCGGGCGAGTGCTGCGTCGAGACGACGACGGTCTCAACGGTGCGGGGAACGACTCCGTCGTAGCCGATCGTCACCTGCGTCTTGCCGTCGGGTCGGAGGAAGTCGACCTGCCCGGTCTTGCGCACAGACGCCAGCTTCTCAGCCAGTCGGTGCGCGAGCCAGATTGGAAGCGGCATGAGCTCTGGGGTCTCGACCGTCGCGTAGCCGAACATGATGCCCTGGTCACCGGCGCCCTGGGCGTCGTCGGCGTCGATGCTGGTGCCCTCGCGCGTCTCGAGCGCGCTGTTGACCCCCTGCGCGATGTCGGGCGACTGGCCGCCGATCGAGATGGAGACGCCGCACGAGCGGCCGTCAAACCAGACGTCAGACGAGTCGTAGCCGATATCGGTGATGCGCTTGCGCACGATGCCGGGGATGTCGACGTAGCCGGTCGTGCTCACCTCGCCGGCGACGTGCACGAGACCCGTAGTCACGAGGGTCTCCACCGCGACGCGCGCGTGAGGGTCGACGGCGAGAAGGGCGTCGAGGATGCTGTCGGAGACCTGGTCGCAGATCTTGTCTGGGTGGCCCTCGGTGACCGACTCGGACGTGAACAGACGCAACGGGGAACTCATGTGGATTGCCTAACGGGTGCCGGGAGCCTACGCGAGCAGGTCGAGGATGCTGTGGGCCACGGCGCTCTTGCTGCCGCTGGCCTCGCTCACTATAACGCCAGCCCCCGTGATGATGACGACCTCGTTACGCTCGGAGGCGAAGCCCTCGGTCCAGCCGACCCTGTTGACGACGAGGTAGTCGACACCCTTGCGGGCCGCCTTGGCGCGACCGATCTCGAGCAGCCGCTCTGCATCCTGCTCCGTCTCTGCGGCGAAGCCGATGACCTGCTGTCCGGCAGGACGCGTGGCGGCAAGAGACTGCAGGATGTCGGGGTTCTTCACGAGGGTCAGCTGCAGGGTGTCGCCCTGCGACTCCTTCTTGATCTTCGCGTCGGCAACGGTCTCTGGGCGGTAGTCGCTCACGGCGGCGGCCATGATGACGACGTCAGCATGCAGCGCCGCAGACTCCGTCGCAGCCTGAAGCTCGAGGGTCGATGAGACGTGGTGGACGGTCATGCCGACGGGCGCGTCCACCTCGAGGTTTGCCCCGATCAGGGTCACGTCGGCACCGCGTGCCTGCGCCGCGCGGGCGATGGCCACACCTTGGCGCCCACTCGACCGGTTGCCGATGAAGCGCACGGGGTCGAGCGCCTCGCGCGTTCCCCCAGCGGTGACCAGGATGCGCAGGCCGGCCAGGTCCTTCGGTCCGACCGCTGCGAGGGCGGCTGCCACTATCTCGTCTGGCTCCGACATGCGGCCAGGTCCGGCATCCGAACCCGTCAGCTGCCCGACGCCGGGGCCGACGACCGTGACGCCGCGATCGCGCAGGGTCTGGATGTTGGCGACGGTTGCCGGGTTCTGCCACATCTCGGTGTGCATGGCCGGCGCAATGACGACAGGCGCCGTCGAGGCGAGGATGGAGTTGCCGAGCAGGTCATCGGCCAGGCCGTTGGCAAGCTTGGCGATCGTGTTCGCCGTTGCGGGAGCCACGACGATGAGGTCGGCCGCCTGTCCGATCGCCACGTGGCGAACCTCGGCGACGCCCTCGTAGAGGTCGGAGTGCACCGGATTGCGGCTGATGGCCTCGAGGGTCGGCCGGCCGACGAAGCGCAGTGCCGCCTCCGTGGGGATGACGTGCACGTCGTGCCCGGCAAGCACAAGAGCCCGGATGACGTTGACGGCCTTATAGGCGGCGATGCCACCCGTGACACCGACAACGATGTTCATGCGACTGCGAGGAACTTAGTCTTCGCTCAGACGCTTGAGAACCAGCTTGTCCTCGTTGATCTCCTTGAGGGCGACCGAGAGCGGCTTGTCGTCGATCGTCGAGTCGACGAGCGGGCCGACGTTGTCGAAGAGCGAGCCCTCGTGCAGGTCGGCGTAGTAGTCGTTGATCTGGCGGGCGCGCTTGGAGGCGAAGATCACGAGCTGGTACTTGGAGTCGACCTTCGAGAGCAGCTCGTCGATAGGCGGGTCAATGATTCCACTGTGACGGTCGACCATGGTGTTGCTCCTTCAGATTGGGGAAAAGGGCGTGAGCGTGTGTGAAGCACTCAGGCGCCGCGGGGCGCGCTCACTGCCATCAATTCTACGACCTCTTGTGCTGCTTGGCCGACGTCGTGGTTCACGACCTTGAAATCGAACTCGTCTTGCGCCGCCAGCTCGACCCTCGCGGTCTCGAGCCGGCGCTGCTGCTCTGCGGGAGACTCGGTGCCGCGGCCGATGAGCCGGCGAACGAGCTCGTCCCAGCTCGGGGGCAGCAGGAAGACGAGCCTGGCCTCTGGCATGACCGCGCGAACCGCGCGGGCACCCTGCAGGTCGATCTCGAGCAGCACGCTCTTGCCCGCGGCCAGCGCGGCCTCGATGGGCGGTCGCGGTGTGCCATAGCGGTAGGAGTTGTGCACGACGGCCCACTCGAGAAGCTCGCCATCCGCGATCATGCGGTCGAATTCCTCATCGGAGACGAAGTAGTAGTGCTCCCCGTGCTTCTCACCCGGTCGCGGCGCTCTCGTGGTCGCGGAGACGCTGAAGTGCACGTCGGGGTAGTTCTGGCGGATGTAGGACGACACCGTGCCCTTGCCGACAGCAGTCGGGCCCGCGAGCACGACGAGGCGGCTCGGGCCGTCGCCCTCGCGACGGAGGAGATAGTCCTCGAGCTTTGCGCGCTGACGGATTCCGAGCCCGCCGACGCGCTTCTTGTCGGAGATCGCGAGCTCCTCGAGCACGCGGGCGACACGGGTCGGCCCGAGCCCCGGAATGCTCGTGAGAAGCTCGCGCACGCGCAGCCCCGCCTCGGCAGAGTCGGCATCGCGCCATCCCGTCGCGGCTGCATCGAGAGCCGTACGCGTTCGTGTCGCGATCGCGTGCTTGATCGCGGCGCGAGCCTGCCGAGCCGCCACGGCAGCGCGACCGGCGGCGATGCGGTCGACCTCTGGCGGATCAGGGCGCGGACTCATCGGCCCAGTGCTCCTGCAACCTCGGCGGCCTGTCGTGAGATCGCCTCTGCGACGCCCGTTGGCCCCGCTGAGAGGATGCTGCGCGAGGCGCTCAGCAGCACGGTGTCGGCGGCCTCGCCGAACAGCCGGCGCACGTCGGAGAACTTGGCTCCCTGGTGCCCGAACCCGGGTGCGAGCACGGGGATTCCGACGAGGCGCGACGAATCGATGCCGTAGGCCTCGAGGTCGACGGTCGCCCCGATGACGACTCCACTCGACCCGAGCGGCTCCCCTGCGTTCCAGTTGCTCACAGTCTCGACGATAGTCGCGGCAACGGTGGATCCGCTGGGCGTTGCGGCGGTCTGCAGGGCGGCTGCCTCTGGATTGGACGTCGCAGCGAGAACGAAGAGCCCGGCATCCTGGTCGTCTGCCGCTGCCCTGCTGTCGCGCAGCGAGTCGATGCCGAGGTAGGGGCTCACGGTCACCGCGTCGACCCGCAGCGGGCTGGCTGCACCGAGCCATGCGGCGGTGTACCCCTCCATCGTGGAGCCGATGTCGCCGCGCTTGGCGTCGCCGATGACCAGGAGCCCGGCGGCGCGTGCCGCGACAAGGACGTCTTCGAGGGCGGCAAGGCCAGCGGACCCGTAGGCCTCGAAGAAGGCGACCTGCGGCTTGACGATGCCGACGCGGTCGGAGGCTGCATCGACCACCCGCAGCCCGAAGTCCCGCGCGCCATCGGCGGAAACGGGCAGCCCCCACTGCTGCAGCAGCGATGAGTGCGGGTCGATGCCGACGCACAGGTTGCCACGGTCGGCGAACGTGCTCAGCAGCCTCTGCCCGAATGTCACGCGGATGCCGCCAGTCTGGCCGCCCGGTCGAGCGCGTAGTCCTGCAGGCTCCGCACATCGAAGCCCTGCTGGATCTCCTCGATGGATGCGACAGCCGCACCGACCTGCGCGATCGTGGTGAAGAGCGGCTTGTCTGCCGCGACGGTCGCGGTGCGGATCTCGTAGCCGTCGGCGCGCGCGCTGCGGCCGCTCGGGGTGTTGATGACGACATCCACCTCGCCGCGGTTGATCAGATCGACGATGGTCGGCTGGTCGGTCGCAGCCTGGCCCATGAAGTACTTCTGCACGACCGTGGCGTCGATGCCGTTGCGGTTGAGGATCTCGGCTGTGCCCTCTGTCGCGAGAATCGTGAAGCCGAGCTGCTGAAGGCGGAGCACGGGAAGGATGATGGCCCGCTTGTCGCGGTCCGCCACCGAGATGAACACCGTTCCGCTCGTCGGCAGCCCGCCGTAGGCAGCAGACTGCGACTTCGCGAAGGCCTTGGGAAAGTTGGAGTCGATGCCCATGACCTCGCCGGTCGAGCGCATCTCCGGGCCGAGCACGGAGTCGACGACGTGGCCCTCCTTGGTGCGGAAGCGCTTGAACGGCAGCACGGCCTCCTTGACCGCGACGGGCGAGTCCATCGGAACGATCGAGCCGTCCTGTGCAGGCAGCATGCCGGAGGCAACGAGCTCGCGGATCGACGTTCCGACCATGATGAGCGACGCTGCCTTGGCGATCGGGATGCCGAGGGCCTTTGCCACGAACGGCACGGTTCGCGACGCCCGCGGGTTTGCCTCGAGCACGTAGAGGATTCCCTGGCCGATCGCGAACTGCACGTTGAGCAGGCCTCGAACGCCGATGCCCTCGGCGATCGCGAGTGTCGCCTCGCGCACGCGGTCGATGACGTGACGGCCGAGCGTGACGGGCGGGAGGGTGCACGCGGAGTCGCCGGAGTGAACGCCGGCCTCCTCGATGTGCTCCATGATCCCACCGATGTAGAGCTCTGTTCCGTCGAAGAGCGCGTCGACGTCGATCTCGATCGCGTCGTCGAGGAAGCGGTCGACCAGGAGCGGCGACCCGGGAGCGATGATCGCCTGGTCCTTCACCCGGTCGAAGTAGTCGCGCATCGACTCGCTGTCGTAGACGATCTCCATGCCGCGGCCACCGAGCACGTAGCTCGGGCGAACGAGCACCGGGTAGGAGATGTCCTCTGCGATGCGCACAGCCTCGTCGACGTCGACCGCCGTGCCGTTCTTGGGCGACAGGAGCCCCGCGTTCTGCAGGATCTCGGAGAACAGCCCGCGCTCCTCTGCGAGGTCGATCGCCTCCGGAGTCGTTCCGAGGATGGTGACCCCGGCCGCCTTGAGCCCCTTGGCAAGCCCGAGGGCGGTCTGGCCCCCGAGCTGCACGACGACGCCGACGAGCTCACCCGACTGCGACTCCGCGTGGATGACCTCGAGCACGTCCTCGAGCGTGAGCGGCTCGAAGTAGAGCCGATCGCTCGTGTCGTAGTCGGTCGAGACCGTCTCCGGGTTGCAGTTGATCATGATCGTCTCGTAGCCCGCGTCGTGCAGGGCGAAGCTCGCGTGCACGCACGAGTAGTCGAACTCCACGCCCTGGCCGATGCGGTTGGGGCCAGAGCCAAGGATGACGACCTTGCGCTTCTGGCTCGGCGTCACCTCTGTCTCGAAGTCGTAGCTCGAGTAGTGGTACGGCGTGAGCGCGGGGAACTCGCCGGCGCAGGTGTCGACCGTCTTGAAGACCGGGCGAACTCCCTTCGCGTGCCGGGTGTCGCGCACCGCCTGCTCTGAGAGACCGCGCAGCTCGGCGATCTGCACGTCGCTGAAGCCGTGGTCCTTCGCGTGGCGCAGGATCGCCTCGTCGAGTTCCTTCGATGCCGCGATCTCGGCAGCCACCTCGTTGATGAGGATGATCTGGTCGATGAACCACGGGTCGATCTTCGTGCTCTCGAAGACCTCTGCGTTGGTCGCGCCCGCGCGCAGCGCCTGCTGCACGGTGACGATACGGCCGTCGGTCGGGGTGGCTGCAAGCTCCAGCAGGGCTGCCTTGTCGCCAACTGCACCGTTCCAGTGGAAGCTGCTGCCCCGCTTCTCGAGCGAGCGCAGCGCCTTCTGCAGAGCGGTCGAGTAGTTGCGCCCGATCGCCATGGCCTCGCCGACCGACTTCATGGTGGTGGTGAGCGTCGTGTCGGCGGCAGGGAACTTCTCGAACGCGAAGCGCGGCACCTTGACGACGACGTAGTCGAGCGTCGGCTCGAAGGATGCCGGAGTCACCTTCGTGATGTCGTTCGGGATCTCGTCGAGCCGGTATCCGATCGCGAGCTTGGCGGCGATCTTGGCGATGGGGAATCCTGTTGCCTTGGAGGCCAGGGCGCTCGACCGGGAGACACGCGGGTTCATCTCGATGACGATGACGCGGCCGGTGGCCGGGTCGATCGCGAACTGGATGTTGCATCCACCGGTGTCGACGCCGACGGCGCGGATGATGTCGATGCCGATGTCGCGCAGGTTCTGGTACTCGCGGTCGGTCAGCGTCAGGGCGGGCGCAACGGTGATCGAGTCGCCCGTGTGCACGCCGACAGGGTCGACGTTCTCGATGGAGCAGACGACGACTGTGTTGTCGGAGGTGTCGCGCATGAGCTCTAGCTCGTACTCCTTCCACCCGAGGATCGACTCCTCGAGCAGCACCTCTGTCGTCGGGCTCTGGTGCAGGCCGTCGGTGACCATGCGAACGAGCTCGCTGCGGTCGTAGGCGAAACCGGATCCAAGACCGCCCATGGTGAAGCTCGGGCGGATGACGAGGGGGTAGCCGAGGTCCTCCGCGAAGTCGATTGCCTCCTCGACCGTGTGGGCGATGTGGCTGCGCGCAACGTCGGCGCCGGCATCCAGCACCAGCTGCTTGAAGATCTGGCGGTCCTCGCCCTTGTTGATCGCCTCGAAGTTGGCGCCGATGAGCTCGACGTTGTACTTCTCGAGAATGCCGTGCTTGTGCAGGTCGATCGCTGCGTTGAGTGCCGTCTGGCCGCCGAGGGTCGGCAGGATCGCGTCGGGCTTCTCCTTGGCGATGATCGTCTCGATGACCTCCCACGTGATCGGCTCGATGTAGGTCGCGTCGGCGAAGTCGGGGTCGGTCATGATCGTTGCCGGGTTGGAGTTGACGAGGATGACCCGCACGCCCTCCTCGCGCAGCACGCGGCACGCCTGCGTTCCCGAGTAGTCGAACTCGCACGCCTGACCGATGACGATCGGGCCGGAGCCGATCACGAGCACGGAGTTGATGTCTGGCCGCTTTGGCATTAGTTCTTGTCCTTCAGGTTCGCGACAACGAGGTCACGGAAGCGGTCGAAGAGGTAGTTGGCATCGTGGGGGCCTGCGGCCGCCTCGGGGTGGTACTGCACAGAGAACGCGGGGATGTCGAGGGCGTTCAGCCCTTCGACAACGTTGTCGTTGAGGTTGACGTGGCTGACCTCGACACGGCCGAAGCCGGCTGGCGAGTCGAAGGGGCCATCGAGCGGCGCCTCGACGGCGAACCCGTGGTTGTGACTCGTGACCTCGACCCTGCCGGTCGACTTGTCGACAACAGGCTGGTTGATGCCGCGGTGGCCGAAGGGCAGCTTGTAGGTGCCAAGGCCGAGAGCGCGGCCGAGCAGTTGGTTGCCGAAGCAGATGCCGAAGAACGGAACGTCGTTGCGCAGGATCTCCTGCAGCAGGCTCACGTGGGCATCAGAAGCGCCAGGGTCGCCCGGTCCGTTCGAGTAGAAGGCGCCGACGGGTTCGAGCGCGAGCACCTGCTCGAGCGTCGCGGTCTGCGGCAGCACGTGCACCTCGAAGCCCCGTTCGGCGAGGTAGTTGAGTGTCGAGGTCTTCACGCCGAGGTCGAGCACGGCGAGGTTGCCGAGGCGTTCGCCCTTCGCCTCGATGACGTACTCCTCTGTCGTCGAGACCTGCCCGGACAGATTGCGGCCCGTCATCTGCGCGGCGGCGGTGATCGCAGCCAGCTGCTCCGCCTCCGGCAGATCTGCCGCCGGGCCGGAGAACACGCCCCCGCGCATCGAGCCAGCGTCGCGCAGCCGGCGCGTGACCGCGCGCGTGTCGATGCCGCTGATGCCGATGATGCCCTGGGTCTCGAGGTCGTCATCCAGACTGCGCGTGGCACGGTGGTTCGAGACGACGCGCGAGGGGTCGCGCACGACGTAGCCGGAGACCCAGATGCGGCTCGACTCCGGATCCTCGTCGTTCATTCCCGTGTTTCCGATGTGCGGTGCCGTCATCACGACGATCTGCCCGGCGTAGCTCGGGTCGGTGAGGGTCTCCTGGTAGCCGGTCATGCCGGTGGCGAAGACGACCTCGCCGAGGGTTGTTCCGAGGGCGCCGTAGGCGCGGCCCTCGAAGCGGGTGCCGTCTTCGAGAACGAGCACGGCCTTCGCGGTCTGAGTCACTTCTGTCCTGTCTGCTGAATGATGCTGCTCGCCACCGAGAGGAATCCCTCTGGGTCGTCGAGGCGGAAGTACGAGTCGACGGCGGTGTCGCCGAGAGTCCACGAGACGACGCTGAGGCCGTTGGGCTCGACCCCGCGGTCGATGGTCCATGACGCGCGGGAGACGCTGTCGACCGCGCCGAGAGGGATGAACCTGTCGTCGAGAAGCACGAAGCCGTCGGTGGTGACGGCGATCGGCCCGCGCTGGCGGAATCCGAGCCCGTGCACGGTGATGCGGTTGAGGCGGTCGCCCCGTGGCGTCGTCGCAAGGTAGAGGCCGTCGAAGCTGCCCAGCAGTGTGTCGACCTGGTCCGGTGCCGCGTCGAGCGCCGGCAGGTGGGCCTGCGAGCGACCACGTCGACGCCAGCTGAGCGCGAGGAGCGACAGGATGGCGGCAACAGCCACGACGATGACGACGGTCGGCAGCGCCTTATCCATGTGCCACCTCCGCGGGAGGCAGCAGCGCGCCGTCGAGCACGGTTGCACGTCCTTCGTGCAGCGTCGCGACCACGCGACCGGGCAGCTCGCGACCGAGGTACGGCGAGTTGACGCTCTTGCCGTGCAGATGCTCAGTTCCGAAGACCGACCGTGCGGCCGCGTCGTAGAGAGTGAAGTTCGCTGCGCTTCCCAGAGCGAATGGCGTGGCGTAGCCGGCCAGCAGGCCGATCTCCGCCGGCTTTGTCGACAGCACGCGGGCGACATCCGCGAAGCTCAGCAGCTCTGTGTCGACAACGGAGGCCTGCACGACGCTCAGCGCCGACTCGAGGCCGACCATGCCGAAGGCCGCCTCGTCCCACGCGCACTCCTTCGCCTCGAGCGGGTGCGGTGCGTGGTCGGTCGCGACGATGTCGATCGTGCCGTCGGCGAGGGCCGCGCGCAGAGCGAGCACGTCCTCATCGCGGCGCAGCGGCGGGTTGACCTTGAACCGGGCGTCGTATCCGGATGCCAGCTGCTCGGTGAGCAGCAGATGGTGCGGGGTGACCTCGGCCGTGACATCGATGCCGCGGGCCTTCGCCCAGCGGATGACATCCACACTGCCCGCGGTCGAGACGTGGCAGACGTGGAGGCGCGCTCCGACGTGCTGGGCGAGCAGCACATCCCTCGCGATGATCGCCTCTTCCGCGACAGCGGGCCAACCGGCGAGTCCGAGCTCGCCGCTCAGGGCGCCCTCGTTCATCTGGGCGTTCTCGGTGAGTCGCGGCTCCTGCGAGTGCTGGGCGATCACTCCCCCGAAGGTCTTCACATACTCGAGCGCACGACGCATGAGCAGTGCGTCAGAGACGCACTTGCCGTCATCGGAGAAGACGCGCACCTGTGCGCGGGACTGCGCCATGGCGCCGATCTCGCTCAGGCGCTGGCCCTCGAGCCCGACTGTCACCGCACCGATCGGACGCACGGTCACGTAGCCGTGCTGGTCGCCGAGCGCCTTGACTTGCTCGACGACGCCGGCCGTGTCAGAGACGGGACTCGTGTTCGCCATCGCGAACACGGCGGTGAACCCGCCGATCGCGGCTGCGCGGGAGCCGGTGAGCACGGTCTCGCTCTGCTCGAAGCCGGGCTCCCGAAGGTGGGTGTGCAGGTCGACGAGGCCGGGAAGCGCGGTGAGCCCCGCCGCGTCGATGGTGCGTGCACCCGACACCGCGGAGTCGACGAAGACACCGTCGCTGACGAACAGGTCAGTGCGTGTTCCGTCGGGAAGCGCTGCTCCCGTGATGGTGAAGGCGCTCATGCGGCACCGCCGGTCAGTAGCAGATACAGCACAGCCATCCTTATCGAGACACCATTCGCAACCTGTTCGATGATCGTCGAGCGAGCAGAGTCGGCTGCCCCCGACGAGATCTCGAGTCCCCGGTTCATCGGGCCAGGATGCATCACCAGACTATCCTCGGGCAGCCGCGCGAGCCGCTCGTCGTCGAAGCCCCACTGGCGCGAGTACTCGCGGGCATTGGGGAAGAAGGCCGCGTTCATGCGCTCGCTCTGGATGCGCATCATAAGGAGCACCTGCGGTTTCGCGGCGATCGCCGCGTCGAGGTCGTAGCCGACGGTGACTGGCCAGGTCTCGACGCCGACCGGCAGCAGCGTGCCGGGGGCGACAAGGCTGACGTCGGCGCCAAGGGTCGAGAGCAGCCAGACGTTCGAGCGCGCGACGCGGGAGTGCAGGATGTCGCCAACGATCGTCACGGTCACACCGTCGAGCGCCTTGCCGCGGCTCGCATCCCCGTGCAGGCGCTTGCGCATCGTGTAGGCGTCGAGCAGCCCCTGGGTCGGGTGCTCGTGGGTGCCGTCGCCCGCGTTGACCACACCGGCGTCGATCCAGCCACTCGTCGCGAGCACGCGCGGGGCGCCAGAGGAGTGGTGGCGGATGACGACGCCGTCAGCCCCGATCGCGGCGAGGGTCTGCGCGGTGTCCTTGAGGCTCTCGCCCTTCGAGACGCTCGAGCCCTTCGCGCTGAAGTTGATGACGTCGGCGCTCAGTCGCTTCGCCGCCGCCTCGAAGCTCGTCTTGGTGCGGGTGGAGTCCTCGAAGAACAGGTTGACGATCGTCTTGCCGCGCAGTGCCGGCAGCTTCTTGACCTCGCGGGTCTGCGCCTGCGCCATGTCCTCGGCGAGATCGAGGATCGCGATGGCCTCGTCGCGGCTGAGGTCTTTCGTCGACAGGAGGTGCCTCATTCGATCGTCACCTCATCCAGTCCGTCGATCTCGACGAGCCGCACGTTGATTCGCTCGTCGGTCGAGCTCGGGAGGTTCTTGCCGACGAAGTCGGCGCGGATCGGCAGCTCGCGGTGGCCGCGGTCGACGAGGGCGGCGAGACGCACGACGCGGGGGCGCCCGATGTCGTTGATCGCGTCGAGAGCCGAGCGGATGGTGCGCCCGGAGTAGAGCACGTCGTCGACCAGCACGACGGTCGTGCCGTCGATGCCACCGTCGGGAATCTGCGTCGGCGACGGGGTGCGCGTGGGATTGCGGGAGAGATCGTCTCGGTACATCGTGACGTCGAGCGCTCCGGCGCGGGCGCATCCTGGCTCGATGTCGTTGAGGATCGCCGAGATGCGCTCCGCGAGAATCACACCGCGCGTCGGGATGCCGAGGAGCACGAGATCGGTCGACCCCTTCGCGGACTCGAGGATCTCGTGCGAGATGCGAGTCAACGCTCTGGTGATATCAGCCTGCTGCAAGACCGTGCGTGCAGTCATTCTGACCTCCTTCCCCGCCTCTCTGGACGGAATTAAAGGGTGTCTGTTGGCTCAACTATAGCGGGTCAGCCCCAGCGCTTCAGCAGCCAGCGCTCGAGTACACCGACGAGCGCGTCCGTCAGGATGCCGAGGATGCCGAGCAGCAGGATCGTGAGGAACAGGCGATCGATCCGGCCGTTGTTGTTCGAGTCCGTCAGCAGGAACCCGAGCCCCATCGACGCCCCGAGAAGCTCACCCGCCACGAGGAACAGCCAGGACTGGGCGAGAGCGAGGCGGAGGCCGGAGATCACCGATGGCACGGCGGCGGGCAGCTGCACGAGCGAGAGGAGCCGTGGACCCGTGTAGCCGTACGCGCGTCCCGCCTCGAGAAGCTGGGGGTCGACGTTGCGGAGGGCGTGGGAGACGACGGTGTAGACCGGGAAGAAGGCGCCGATCGCGATGAGGGTGACCTTCGAGTCCTCGTTGATGCCCATGTAGAGGCCGAGGAGCGGAACCCATGCCAGCGACGGAATAGACCGGATGCCGCTGAGCGTCGGAGCGAGCAGCAGTGTTCCGAAACGCGACAGCCCAACGAACGACGCGACGACGAGTCCGATGAGCGACCCGATCGCGAATCCGATGAGCACGCGCTGGGTCGAGATCGCGATGTGAATGCCGAGCAGACCGCGCTCGTACAGGTCGACGCCGGCCAACACGACAGCGGTCGGAGACGGGAGTCGGTACGACGGGACGACATCGAGAACGATGATGAACTGCCAGAGACCGAGGATTGCAAGCGGCAGGATGGCGCCGATCGCCACACGCGCTCCCAACGGGAGCTGCTTCCAGCGTGACGGGCGCGCCGGAACGGACGACCTCACGAGTGCGAGGTCGTCCGTCCGAAGCGGTTCAGTGGAAAGCAAGTCAGCCGATCAGGTCGGGGTTTGCGTTGTCGATGTAGTCGGTGTTGAACAGCGACGCGAGGGCGTCGTCGATCTGGTCCTGCGAGGCGACAGCACCGGAGGCGACGAATACCGGGCCGATGACCTTCAGCACCTTCTCCTGCTTCGCTCCCGGCTTCGGGTCGATGTCGAGAGCGGTGCGGTCGAGCAGCACGGACTCGGCGATTGCGATGTCGATGCCGGCAACGTCTGCGAGTATCTGCGCGGCCTCATCCGGGTTCTCCGCAGCCCAGGCGCGGGCCTTCTCGTAGGCGCTCACGACGACCTGCGCGAGGTCCGGAGACGCCTCGAGGAAGGTCTCGGTCGCATTGAGGAACCCGTAGCTGTTGAAGTCCGGGTTGTCGTAGATGATCTTCGATCCAGCGTTCACCACGCTCGCGGAGAGCAGCGGGTCGAGACCGGCCCACGCGTCGACGGTGCCGGCCTCGAGGGCCGTCTTGCCATCCGCGTGCGCGAGCTGCGTGATGGTGACCTCGTCGAGGCCGACGCCGGCCTCTTCGAGCGACTGCAGGAGGAAGAAGTAGGGGTCGGTACCGGCGTTGGCAGCGATGTTCTTGCCCTTGAGGTCGTCGACCGTCTTGATGCCGGAGTTGGCGCCGACGAGGATCGCGGCCCAGTTCGGCTGCGAGTAGATGTCGATGGCCTGGATCGGCGAGCCGTTCGAGCGGGCGAGCAGCGCCGCGGAGCCGGCAGTGGAGCCGACGTCGATCGAGCCGGCGCGGAGGGCGTCGTTGGCCGCAGCGGAACCGGCCGACTGGATCCAGTTGACGGTGACCTTGTCGCCGAACGTGTCCTCGAGCCAGCCCTGGTCCTTGATGATGAGGCTCAGCGGGTTGTAGGTGGCGAAGTCGATGTTGAGCACGTCGCTGCTCCAGCTGCCCGGAAGGGTCTCCTTCGGCTCTGGCTCTGGTGCGACGTTGGAGCCTTCGCCGGCGACGCAACCGGTGAGGACGAGCAGCGCTGCTGTGGCGACTGCTGCGAGGGTGATTTTGCGGGTCATTTCTTCTCTCAGAGGGTGTGTGCAGGGTGATGGGTGGAAACGCCGAGCCCTTCGAGCAGCTCGGCGCGGAGGTGGGCAAGAGCCGCGTTACCGCGGTCGCGCGGGCGCTTGCCAGGAACGGTGATCACGGAGCGGATAACGGCTCCGGATGACGCCTTGTAGCCGGACTCGACGCCCAGCAGCACGACGCGGTCGGCCAGGTACAGCGCCTCCTCGACGTCGTGGGTGACGAACAGGATGGTGGCCGGCTCGGTCGCGTGGATGTCGAGCAGCAGGTCCTGCATTGTCAACCGCGTGAGCGCGTCGAGCGCACCGAAGGGCTCGTCGAGCAGCAGCACGCCAGGGCCGCGGGCGAGGGCGCGCGCAAGGGAGGCGCGCTGTGCCATGCCGCCGGAGATCTCCCGCGGACGGAGGGATGCGGCATCGGACAGTTGAACGAGCTTCAACAGCTCTGCGACTCTGGCCTTGCCGTCCTCGCGCGCTGTGCCGCGCCGCAGCCCGACCTCGACGTTGCGGGTGACAGAGCGCCACGGCAGCAGTCGCGGCTCCTGGAAGGCCACCGCGGAGCGCTGGTCGATGCCGCGCACGGGCGTGCCGTCGATCAGCACGGCTCCGGCGTCGGGTGCGTCGAGTCCGGCAATCTGGCGAAGCAGCGTCGACTTGCCGCAGCCGGAGGGGCCGAGCAGCGCGACGATCTCTCCGGCACCGATCTCAAGATCGATATCGCGGAGAACTCGGCGTTCCCCGAAACTGCGACCGACACCGTCGAGGGTCACCGACAGCGCAGGCGCGCTCGTTGTGCCCGGTGCGGCGGTGATCGACATAGATCGAACCTATTGGCCGGGCCACCGCGTCATTGAACGCGTCGTAACGTAGCGAAACCTGGGGACGCTCAGGCGCGGGTCTGGGCCACCGTGCCGAGAAGTCCGTTGATGAATCCGGCCGAATCCTCGGTGCTGAGCACGGTCGCCGACTCCACTGCCTCGGCGATCGCCACGGCGTCTGGCACGTTCTCGTTGTAGAGGATCTCCCACATGCCGATGCGCACGATAGCGCGGTCGACGGCGGGCATGCGGTCGATCTTCCAGCCCTGCGAGTAGGTCTCGATGAGCTCGTCGATCTCATCGCCGTGCTCCGTGATGCCGACCACGATCTCACGGGCGTAGTCCCAGGAGCTCGCGCGCTTGGTGTCTGCGATAGCGCGGGCAGTCTCTGTGGCGAGAGCCGAGTTGATCGACTCCCCGCGCACGTCGGCTCCGTACAGGATGTCGAGGGCGCGCTTGCGCGACTTGGTGCGAGCGCCCACTAGTCGTTGACGCGACCCAGGTAGGAGCCGTCGCGGGTGTCGACCTTGACCTTCGTGCCCTGCTCGACGAAAAGCGGAACCTGGATCTGGTAGCCGGTCTCGACGGTGGCCGGCTTGGTGCCGGCGTTCGAGCGATCGCCCTGCAGGCCAGGCTCGGTGTACGTGATCTCGAGCGTGACAGATGCGGGCAGCTCGACGTAGAGCGGGTTGCCGTTGTGCAGCGCGATGGTCACGTTCTGGTTCTCGAGCATGAAGTTCTTGGCATCGCCGACCTGCGCCTCGGAGAGGGTGATCTGGTCGTAGTTGCCGAGGTCCATGAAGACGAAGTTCTCGCCATCGGCGTAGAGGTACTGGTAGTCGGCGCGGTCGACGACCTCTGTCTCGATCTTCGCGCCAGCGTTGAAGGTGCGGTCGACGACCTTGCCGCTCATGACGTTCTTGACCTTGGTGCGCACGAAGGCGCCGCCTTTGCCTGGCTTGACGTGCTGGAAGTCGATGACGGTCCAGAGCTGGCCGTCCATGTTGAGAACGACGCCGTTCTTGATGTCGGCGGTGGAGTCAGCCATGCGTGTAGTCCTTTTTTCAAGTTCGATGGGCGTTTTCGAGCCCCGGTGAGTCTACCTGCTCAGTTCTTCAGGCGACCAATGGCGGCGAGGGCGAGCACGTAGGAGTCGAATCCGAAGCCGGCGATGACGCCGGTGGCTACACCGGAGATCGTGCTCGTGTGGCGAAACTGCTCCCGCGCGTGCGGGTTGGAGATGTGCAACTCGATGAGCGGGATGCCCGCTTTGGTCACCTGGGCGGCACCATCGCGCAGCGCGTAGGAGTAGTGCGTGAAGGCCGCGGGATTGAGGATGACCGGGGTGCGGGTATCGACGGCCTCGTGCAGCCATCCGAGCAGTGTCGCCTCGTCGTCTGTCTGGCGCAGGTCGATCTCTGTGCCTGCCGGAGCCTCCGACTCGAGCAGCGCGGCCAGAGCCGGCAGGTCCTGGTTGCCGTAGACATCGGGCTCCCGGCTGCCGAGGCGGCCGAGGTTGGGTCCGTTGAGTACGAGGATGCGAGCCATGCGACCACCCTAGCGAGCCGATAGTGTCTGCTCATGATTCCTGAACCGGTGAACCCAGCGATGCCCGGCTTCGACGGACTGTTCGGCCTCGTGACGGCCCTTGTCGTCATCGGGCTCATCGTCGGCATCGTCATCTCGGTGCGCAACGCCTCCAAGGCCGTGGAGGCCGGGCAGAATCCCCTCACGGTGGAGTACGACCTCGCCCTCAAGGCCCTCTCGAGCGAGGCTCTCGCGCCGGAGCGCTCTACCGAGGAGAAGCTGGCTGAGGTCGAGCGTCTGTTCGCGGCCGGCACGATCAGCGCGGATGAGCGCGAGGCGGCCCGCATCCGCATCCTCGGGGCGATCTAGACGCCGACCTCCTGGTAGGCGGCGAAGAGCAGCGGCTCCTCCGGCCCCGTGAGGGTGGAGGGGCGTCCGATGTCGTCGAGCACGATGAATCGCAGCATGCCCGCGCGGGCCTTCTTGTCGCGCTGCATCGTCGCGAGCAGGCTCTTCCAGCGGCCGACCGGGTAGTCGATCGGCAGGGTCAGCGACTCGAGGATGCTGCGGTGCCGGTCGACGGCCGTGTCGCTGAGCGGGCCGGTGAGGCGCCCGAGCTCTGCCGCGAACACCATGCCGACCGAGATCGCAGCACCGTGGCGCCAGCGGTAGCGCTCGTAGTGCTCGATGGCATGGCCGAGGGTGTGGCCGTAGTTGAGGATCTCGCGAAGTCCGGCCTCCTTGAAGTCCTCCCCCACGACGCGTGCCTTCAGGCCGATGGAGAGCTCGACGACCTCACGGAACTCCGCAGTGCTCGGGTCGATCACCCGCTCGACGGATGCCTCGATGACATCGAGGATGCGCGGCTCGGCAATGAACCCGCACTTCGCGATCTCGGCGAAGCCGGCGAGGATCTCGTTGCGCGGAAGGGTATCCAGGGTGTCGAAGTCCACCACGACCGCGGCCGGCGCATAGAAGGCGCCGACGAGGTTCTTGCCCTCCGCGGTGTTGATGCCGGTCTTGCCGCCGATGGCGGCATCCACCATTCCTGCCACGCTTGTCGGCACCTGGATGAGCGTGACCCCCCGCAGCCACGTGCTCGCGACGAAGCCGGCCAGGTCGGTGGTGGCTCCCCCGCCGAAGCCGATGACGGCGTCGGTTCTCGTGAAGTCGGTCTGTCCCATGATCTGCCAGCAGAACGCCGCGACCTCGACCCGCTTGGCGTCCTCTGCATCGGGAACCTCCGCGAGCAGCACCTCGTACTTCGCGTCGAGGAGCCGCTCCCGCAGCGCGTTGGCCTTCGCCCCGAGAGTCGGCGGGTGCACGATCAGCACCTTCGACACCGTCGGCCCGAGCCGGTCGGCGATCGAGCCGAACAGATCGCGGCCGATGATCACGTCGTAGGGGTCGACGCCGGGAACCGGGATCGTCGTGGTGTCAGTCATTGGTGTCTTCCTTGAGCCAGTCGGCAATCTGCTCAGCTACTCGTTCTGCCGGCACCACCGAGGTGTCGAAGGTTCGGTCGGCGAGGGCGTCGTACAGCGGGGCCCGCACGGCCACGAGGGCGCGCCAGGAGTCGAGGCCGTTGACGAGGAGCGGGCGCTTGGCACCGAGGTTGCGGCCGGCGAGTGCCTCTTCTGTGACGCTCAGCTGGGCGACGGTGAGGGGGGCAAGGTCGGCCCGGGTATCGGGGTCGAGCACGGCACCCCCACCGAGTGAGACCACCGCGTGCTCGCGGAGGGCGATGGCTACCTGCTCACGCTCCAGCACCCGGAAGTGCGGCTCGCCGTGCTGCGCGAAGATCTCGGTGATCGGGCCGTGGGCTGCCACGATCCGCTTGTCGGTGTCGACGAAGGGCACCTTGAGGAGTCTGGCCACGCGCTTTCCGATGCGGCTCTTGCCTGCACCAGGAGCGCCGATGAGAACGACGACCGGATCAGCCACGATCGTCGGTGCGCAGCTCGGTGCGCTGGGAGGCGGGGATGGCGTCGAGGTAGCCGCGCAAATTGCGTGCCGTCTCCTCGACGGAGTCGCCGCCGAACTTCTCCAGCACGGCGTTGGCGAGCACGAGGGCGACAATCGCCTCTGCGACGACTCCCGCTGCAGGCACGGCGCAGACGTCGGAGCGCTGGTGGTGGGCCTCCGCGGCGGCGCCGGTCGCGACATCCACGGTGCGGAGGGCGTTGGGCACGGTGGAGATCGGCTTCATGCCCGCTCGTACCCGCAGCACGGTGCCCGTGCTCATGCCGCCCTCTGTGCCGCCCGCCTTGTCGCTCAGCCGGCTGATGAGGGAGCCGTCGGTCACGAGCTCGTCGTGTGCCTCGGAGCCGCGACGACGAGTTGTCTCGAAGCCGTCGCCGACCTCGACGCCCTTGATTGCCTGGATGCCCATGAGAGCGGCAGCCAGCTGTGCATCGAGCCGGCGGTCCCAGTGCACGTACGAGCCGAGCCCGGGTGGAACGCCGTAGGCGAGCACCTCGACGATGCCGCCGAGAGTGTCTCCGTCGGTGTGCGCGCGATCGACCTCTGCGACCATCAGCGCGGATGTCGCCGCATCGAAGCAGCGCAGCGGATCGGCATCGAGAGCGTCGACATCGCTCGGTGCGGGCAGCGGTGACCCATCGGGAACTCGCACGGTGCCGATCGACAGCGTGTGCGCGACGAGGGTGATGCCGAGCTCACCAAGGAAGGATCGAGCGATCGCGCCGAGGGCGACGCGGGCAGCGGTCTCGCGGGCACTCGCCCGCTCGAGCACGTTGCGCGACTCGTCGAAACCGTACTTCTGCATGCCGACGAGGTCGGCGTGGCCGGGGCGGGGTCGGGTGAGCTTGGCACCACGGCCCTTGGGAAGGGTCTCGAGGTCGACGGGCTCCGCGCTCATGACGTCGACCCAGCGCGGCCACTCCGTGTTCCCAACGCGGAGGGCGATGGGGCTGCCCATGCTCGCACCGAAACGCACGCCGGAGGAGATCGTCAGCTCGTCCTGCTCGAACTTCTGACGTGCCCCGCGCCCGTAGCCGAGCTTGCGCCGCTCGAGGTCCACCTGAATGGACGCGTGGCTGACGGGCACGCCAGCAGGAAGGCCTTCGAGAACAGCGATGAGTTCTGGGCCGTGGGACTCACCTGCGGTCAACCAACGAAGCATGGTTCACATCCTTCCACAGCCGCTAGAGCCCGACAGCCGCGCGCATCGCCGCGAGCACGGCTGCCTCGTCGTCGAGCGGGGAATCCGGGTCGCCGTTGACGAAGACGCGCACCTGCGCGAGGGCCTGCAGCACGAGCATCTCGATGCCGCTGATGACGCGTCCGCCCACCGCGACCCACTGCCGGGCGAGAGGGCTAGGCCATGGGTCGTAGGCGACATCGAAGAGCACGGCGCTGCGCCGCACCTCCTCTGCCAGCGCGAACTGGAGCTCGCTGTGCCCTGGCAGGGTGCTGATGACTGCGTCTGGTGTGCCGAATGACCCTTCGTCGAGCCGCCGAACGACCACATCGACGCCAAGCGCCTCCCCCAGTTCGACGAGCGAGACGACCTTGCCTGGGTCGCGCACGGAGACGAGGATGCCGAGCGCGCCAAGCTGGGCCAGCGCCACAATCGCCGAGGCGGCCGTCGCTCCCCCGCCAAGCACCTGTGCGGTAGCGAGTCGCGCCACTCCCGACGTACGGAACGCCTCCACAATGCCGAACACGTCGGTGTTGAACCCCATGCGCTTCTCGCCAGCGAACAGCAGGGTGTTCGCGGCCCCCGTCAGTTCTGCAACGGGATCGACGGAGTCGAGCAGCGGCAGCACGTCGCGCTTGAGCGGCATCGTCAGCGAGAGGCCGAGCCAGGTCTCGTCGCGCGACCCGACAAAGGCCTCCAGCTCGTCGCCCATGAGCTCGACGGCGTCGTAGCTCCAGTCGAGGCCGAGTGCGCGATAGGCAGCTAGGTGAAGCGCGGGTGACTTCGAGTGCCTGATCGGCGACCCGAGCACAGCGAGTTTCATTAGTTGTCGAAATCCGGGTGTGCGCGCAGCCACGCCTGCCACACCTTGAC
This sequence comes from Conyzicola sp., assembly GCF_057073975.1. NCBI lineage: Bacteria > Bacillati > Actinomycetota > Actinomycetes > Micrococcales > Microbacteriaceae > Conyzicola > Conyzicola sp. Next base: position 58,822 of record NZ_JBXMIS010000032.1, read on the forward strand.
GGCAGCATTGTGCTCGGCGAGGGTCGTCGAGAATGCCGTCTCCCCTGTCTCTCCATTGATCAGAACGAAATAGAGCCACGGACCATCGACCGGATTCAGGGCTGCATGGATGGCGTCGTCCCCAGGCGCAGCGATGGGCCCAACCGGCAGGCCCGGGTGCACGTACGTGTTGTAGGGGTTGGACGCATCCGCTCGCTCGGCGCCAGTGGTGGAGATCGAGGTGCCGCCAGAACCATAGCTGACTGTCGCGTCGGACTGCAGCAGCATGCCGATATCTATGCGATTGGTGAATACGCGCGACACCTTGTAGAAGTCGTCGCTGCTGCCGCCCTCCTTCTGGATGAGCGCAGCGAGGGTCAGAACCCGGTGCCTGTCGTCGACGGCCACCCCTGCCGCATCCAGAGACTGGTACATGCGGTTGACCATGATCTGCAGCACGTCGTGGGCCGTGACGCCCGGGTCGAACGTATAAGTTGCGGGGAACAAGAATCCCTCGAGCGAGACTTCCGTCGTGGGCACGCCTAGTGCGGCAAGGTCGGTGGATGCGGCCTCGAGCTCCTCGATGTCGATCCCAGTGCCCTTAGACAGCAAAGCCAACACCTGCTTGAGAGTCTTGCCCTCGGGAATGGTCACCTTGGAGATGACGCGGCTTGCCGGGTCCTGCAGCAGGGCGAGTGCCGACTTGGCGCTCATCTCCTTCTGCAACGCGTAGGTTCCCGGCTGGAATGTGGGCGCCGGATCGGTGGCGAGCAGCAGCTTGTAGAACGACTCGCTAGTCATGGTGACACCGGCGTCGAAGAGCGTCTTGGCTACATCGGAGCCGATGTCACCGGACTTGATCACAACGAGGGCCTCCTCGCCGTTGCCTGTCGTCGTGTAGTCGATAGGCAGCTCCCAGCCGAGCACCTTGCGGATCTGCGGTTCGAACATGGTCCAGGCGGCAACACTGCCGACGGCGCCGATCAGAAGGATGGACAGCAGCACCCAGAGCCAGGTGAGCCGGCGCTTCGATCGCTTCGGCGGCTCGCCGTTCGAACCGCGGAACGACGCGCTAGCGGGCCGCGCCGACGGGGGCGGACGGTGGTGTCCTTCGGCCTCGCGAAGCTGGCGCCGGGTCGGCGCCGCCGGGAGAGCGGGCTGGGCATTCGGCGCGCCACCGGGCTGGCTGCGGAAGATGTCGTCCCAACTGGGGTCGTTGCTCACGTTCACAGTCCTTCGTCGGGTGTGACCATGGTGCCGGGGAGCGAGATTCCGAGGCGCTCGTGGTCGAGGGCGTGCTGCAGAATTATAACGGCAGCCACCTGGTCGATGACGGGACGCGACTGCTTCTGGGTCTTGCCACTCGTGCGGATTGCCGCATTGGCCGACACGGTCGACAGCCGCTCGTCGACGAGGCGAACCGCGGCTCCGCCCGCCGCGAGGCGGCCCGCAAAGGCGCGCGCGTCATCCGTCGAGGCTGTCTCCCGTCCTGATAGCGCGAGTGGAAGGCCGACGACGATCTCGATCGCATCGATCTCTGCCGCAATGGCGAGCACCCGCTCGACGTCGCCCGCACCGCGCGGCACCGTCTCCACGGGGGTCGCCAGCATCCCGTGCAGGTCGCTGCGGGCGACGCCGACGCGAACCGTGCCGACGTCGATACCGAGCCGCGAGCCAGTCCTCATGCGACTAGCCGGCAACCGCCGCGTCGATGGCCTCGAGTGCCTTGCCGATCGCCGTCACGTCGGAGCCGCCTCCCTGGGCGATGTCGTCCTTTCCGCCACCGCCACCGCCGAGGATGCCCGCCGCGAGCTTCGCAAGCACGCCGGCCTTGCGGCCAGCAGCCCTCGCCGCGTCGTTCGTCGCGACAACGACCGCCGGCTTGCCGTCGATATCGGCCGCAAGGGCGACAACGGCCGCCGCGGAGCCGAGTCGTTCGCGCACGGTCATCACGAGCGCGCGCAGCTCGTCGCTGCTGCCGACAGACCCGAGGCTCTCTGTGATCAGCGTGATCGGCCCTGAGGCATGCGCCGTGGCGAGGATCGCCGGAACCCGCTCTGCCGATGCCTTCGCCTCGAACTGCGCGATGCGCTTCTCTGCCGCCTTGAGGCTCTCGACGAGCTCGGTGATGCGCTCAGGAAGCGCCTCGCGCGGGGTCTTGAGGCTGGTGGTGAGCTCGGAGACGATCGCGCGCTCGGCAGCCAGCTCGCGGAATGCCTCGATGCCGACGAGGGACTCGACGCGGCGGTTCGCCGAGCCGACAGACGATTCGCTGACCAGGCTGATGAGGCCGATCTCAGACGAACGGGTAACGTGCGTGCCCGCGCAGAGCTCGAGCGACCACGGGCCGCCGATCTCGACAACGCGAACCGTGTCGCCGTACTTCTCGCCGAACAGCGCCATGGCTCCGAGCGCCTTCGCCGCATCGAGGTTCATGACCCTCGTCTCGACGTCGAGGTTGTCGCGAACCTTCTGGTTCGCGATCTCCTCGATCTCGCTGCGGGTCGCCGGCGACAGGGCCTGGTTCCAGCTGAAGTCGAGGCGCATGTAGCCGGCCTTGTTGTACGAGCCAGACTGGTGCGCCTCCGGCCCGAGCACCTGGCGGAGGGCGGCGTGGATGAGGTGGGTAGCGGAGTGCGCCTGGGTCGCCCCGCGGCGCCAGTCGGCATCCACGATCGTCGTGGCGGCCGATCCGACAGACACCTCGCCGCTCGTGACCTGCACCGTGTGGCTCGTCAGGCCCTTGACGGGTCGCTGAACATCGAGCACCTCGAGCTCGAATCCATCGCCGACGATCGTTCCTGCATCGGCCTCCTGGCCGCCCGACTCCGCATACAGCGACGTCTCCGCGAGGATGACCTCTGCGACCTTCCCGGCGGGAACACTCGTCACGCTGACGCCGTCGACGAGCAGCCCGAGGATGGTCGTCTCCGTCGTCAGGTAGTCGTATCCGGTGAACACCGTCTCGCCCTGCGCCCGGTACTCGCCGTAGACGGAGAGGTCGGCGAGGGCCTTCTTCTTCGACTTGGCATCGGTCTTCGCGCGCGTGCGCTGCTCGAGCATGAGCGAGTCGAAGGCGGCACGGTCGATGGTGAGACCGGCCTCCTCTGCGATCTCGAGAGTGAGGTCGACGGGGAACCCGAAGGTGTCGTGCAGGAGGAACGTGGTGTCGGCTGGCAGCTCGCTCGCTCCACCGGCCTTCGTCTTCTCCACGGCGACATCGAGAATGGTGGTGCCGCTGGCGAGGGTGCGCAGGAAGGTCTCCTCCTCGCCGAGAGCGAGTCGAGAGATGCGGTCCCAGTTGGCCTGCACATCGGGATACTGCGCCTTCATGGCGTCGCGCGACGCAGGAAAGAGCTCAGCGAAACTCGGGGCGTCGACGCCGAGCAGGCGCATGGCGCGCACGGAGCGGCGCAGCAGGCGGCGAAGGATGTAGCCGCGGCCCTCGTTGGACGGCGTCACGCCATCCGACATCAGCATCAGGCTGGAACGCACGTGATCGGCGATCACCCGCATGCGCACGTCGTCGTCGTGGTCGGCACCGTAGCGACGACCGGAGATCTCCGACGCCATGTCGAGCACCGGGCGCACCTGGTCGATCTCGTACATGTTCTCTACGCCCTGCTTGAGGAACGCGACCCGCTCCATGCCCATGCCGGTGTCGATGTTCTTCTTCGGCAGTTCGCCGAGGATCTCGAAGTCGTTCTTGCCGGTTCCCTCGCCGCGGAGGTACTGCATGAAGACGAGGTTCCAGATCTCCACGTAGCGGTCGTCGTCTGTTGCCGGTCCGCCATCCTGCCCGTAGGCAGGACCACGGTCGAAGAAGATCTCAGAGCACGGGCCTGCGGGGCCGGGCTGGCCGGTCGACCAGTAGTTGGTGTCCATGTCGAGTCGCTGGATGCGCTCGTCAGGCAGCCCCGCCGTCTTCTTCCAGAACTTGATGGCCTCGTCGTCGTCCCTGTAGACGGTGACCCAGAGGTCCTTCTCGTCGAAGCCGAGACCGCCGTCGGACTCGCTCGAGGTGAGGAGCTCCCAGGCGTACTGGATCGCCTCCTCCTTGAAGTAGTCGCCGAAGGAGAAGTTGCCGTTCATCTGGAAGAACGTGCCGTGACGGGGAGTCTTGCCGACCTCCTCGATGTCGAGGGTGCGGATGCACTTCTGCACGCTGGTTGCCCGGCTGTACGGTGCCGGAACGAGACCGGTGAGATACGGGATGAACGGAACCATGCCAGCGACCGTGAACAGCAGGGTCGGGTCGTCGCTCACGAGCGAGGCGGATGGCACGACGGTGTGACCGCGGTCTCCGAAGTAGGTGATCCAGCGGTTGTGAATGTCTGCGGTCTGCATGGGGTCCTTGACTGACGAACGGGAAGCGGGCCGCAGGCGGCCCGGGACTACTTGATGCGGGAGGAGTCGAAGAACTCTTCTGCCTCGGCCACGGCGGCGCGCAGCTCGGCCTCGCGCTGCTTGTAGCCGTCGACGACACTCGAGCTGAACTCGCGTGCCTTCGCGTCGACATCCTCGAAGAACTGGCGGCCCCGAGGGGTCTTGTTAACCTGGTGGGCTGCGATGAATCCGACGCCGATTCCGACGACGAGTAGCAGAAGACCTTTCATGGCACTGGCTCCTAGTTCTTGGTCGAGTCGACCGTGGCGGGCTTTCAGCTTACTTCGTCGGCGGCACGTGCTCGCGGGCGAAGCGACCGGCGCCGATCGCGGCGCGAACGCCCGCAGAGAAGGCGGCGATCTTGATCAGAGGTCCGCCGACGGATGCCGCAACCAGCGCGACGAGGGCGCTGACGTTGCCGGTGACCTGAGCCACATCCGTGGTGATCGTGTCGACGCGGGCAAGCTGGCGGTTGGACTCGGTGACCGTCTCCGTCACTTCCTCCAGTAGCGGGGTGACGTTGGCGCTGAGCTCGTGGATCGCCTGCTTCGTCTCGTCGAGCAGGCGGCCGAGCTTGATGAGCGGGATCGCTAGGAGCCCGACGAGAACGGCAAAGACGATGGCGGCGATGAGCCCGGCGATATCCCCTACTGACATGCCCCCAACCCGAGCGAGCAAAGCAAAAGGCCCGGAGCGCACTGCCCCGGGCCTTTCTGAACGACGGTGTTAGCGCGCCGCGTAGTACTCGACGACGAGCTGCACTTCACAGGTCACGGGGACCTCTGCGCGCTTCGGGCGGCGAACGAGCGTCGCGCGGAGCTTGTCGATCTCGACCTCGAGGTAGCCAGGGGTCTTCGGCAGAACGTCGACGTGGCCTCCGGCTGCGGCGACCTGGAAGATCTCCATGCCCTCGGACTTCTCCTTGACGTGAACGAGCTGCCCCGGCTTCACGCGGAACGAGGGGCGGTCGACGAGCTGGCCGTCGACCAGGATGTGACGGTGCACGACCATCTGGCGAGCCTGCGCGGTGGTGCGGGCGATCGCGGAGCGAACCAGGATGGCGTCGAGACGCATCTCGAGCTGCTCGACGAGGTTCTCACCGGTCAGGCCGGCGGCCTTGCGGGCCTCCTCGAACTGGATCTTGAGCTGGGCCTCGCGGATGCCGTACTGGGCGCGCAGACGCTGCTTCTCGCGAAGGCGGACGGCGTAGTCGCTGTCCTGCTTGCGCTTGGTGCGGCCGTGCTCACCCGGAGCGTACGGGCGCTTCTCGAGGTACTTGGCTGCCTTCGGGGTCAGGGCGATGCCCAGCGCGCGCGAGAGGCGGGTCTTGCTGCGGGTACGTGACTTGGTAGACACAGTGTCCTTACGTGTAGATCAACAGATGGAAACCGAGCCGCTCGCGAGCACGCATGCGCGCGCAAAACTCTCGGTGAAGTTAGAGGGATGTGTCCGGCGAAGCGGGGCGGCTAAAGCCCTGCGCCTCTCGATCGGTGACCTCGTCTGCAGCCGCGCTTCAGAGATCGGATCGTGGAACCGGTCAAGAATACCACTACTTGCCCCGAATAATGCGCTTGAGCTTGTCCCAGCGCGCCGAGACCTCTCGCTCGTTGCCGTGCTCCGTGGGTCGGTAGTAGCTCGCTCCGAGGAGCTCGTCTGGCAGGTACTGCTGCGGTACCACCCCGAGCTCTGAGTCGTGGGAGTACTTGTACCCGGCTCCGTGGCCCAGCTTCTTAGCGCCGGCGTAGTGCGCGTCGCGCAGGTGCGTCGGCACGCGGCCGAGCTTTCCAGCCTTGACGTCGGCGACAGCGGAGTTGATCGCGTTGTACGCGGCGTTCGACTTCGGGGCGGTAGCCAGGTAGATGACGGCCTCGGCGAGCGGGATGCGCCCCTCCGGAAGCCCGATCAGCTGTACGGCATCGGCCGCGGCCACGGCAATCACGAGCGCCTGGGGGTCGGCCATGCCGACGTCCTCCGCTGCGCTGATGATGACGCGGCGGGCGATGAACCGCGGATCCTCCCCCGCCTCCAGCATGCGAGCGAGGTAGTGGATGGCGGCATCCGCATCCGATCCGCGGATCGATTTGATGAAGGCGCTGATCACGTCGTAGTGCTCGTCGCCCTGCCGGTCGTAGCGCAGCAGTGCGCGGTCGACGGCGCGCGACACTGTCTCGGCCGTGACCACCGGTGTGGCGTCATCCGAGTCGGTCGATGCCGACAGCGCAGCGGCCTCGAGAGCCGTGAGCGCGCGACGGGCGTCACCAGACGAGAGGTGCACGATCGCGTCTCTCGCGCTCGGCTCGAGCACGACCTTGGCGTTGAGGCCCTGCGGTGCGGCAACGGCGCGGTCGATTACCTCGGCCAGATCGTCGTCGGTGAGCTGCTGCAGGGTGAGCAGAAGCGAGCGCGACAACAGGGGCGAGATGACGGAGAACGACGGATTCTCCGTCGTGGCTGCCACCAGGATGACCCAGCCGTTCTCGACACCGGGCAGCAGGGCGTCTTGCTGGGCCTTGGTGAAGCGGTGGATCTCATCGAGGAACAGCACCGTGGAGATGCCGTAGAGGTCGCGGCGCGACAGCGCCTCCTCCATGACCTGGCGCACATCCCTGACGCCGGCAGTCACGGCCGACAGCTCGACGAAGTGCCGACCGGAGGTGTGGGCAACGATCTTGGCCAGCGTCGTCTTGCCAGTGCCGGGAGGGCCACACAGGATGATGGACACAGAGCCCTGCTCGCCCGTGCGGTCGGTGGCGAGACTGACCAGCGGCGATCCGGCACGTAGCAGGTGCTTCTGCCCGGCGACCTCGTCGAGGGACGTCGGTCGCATACGCACGGCGAGGGGCGTCGCGCCGCTCCGCAGGCCGGGCTGGGCATTCATAGGCACATGCTAGCCGCGGCGGCTGATACGCATTTGGCCGGGCATCTGGCACCCCGTAAAGTTCAGGAGGGCAATCGCCCGAGGCTCTCTGGAGGAACCGTGGCATCGAGCAAGAACCAGGAACGCGAAGCACGCGAGGCGCGCGAGCGACTCCAGCGCTACAACGCCAGGCAGGCCGTGCACACGCACCAGGTCAAGCGCCGCAAGCGCGACAACCTCGTCGCGGCCGGAGCCGTGCTCGTGGTCGCTGCCCTTGCCACCGTCATCCAGGTGTTCTACTTCACCACCGGTCCAGGGGCTCCGACCCCTGTGCCGTCCGCCAGCGCGTCCGCCTCCGCGGACGGAGCGAACGTGGGCGACGTACCGTCGCCCGACGTGTCGGAGTACCGCGCCTGGTCTGGCCAGCTCGACCTCAACGACATCCCGCTGACCTTCACGCTCGACGGAGCCGCTGCACCCCAGGCCGTAGCGGCCTTCGTTACTGACGTGCAGAGCGGCTACTACGTCGGGAAGTCGTGCCACCGGCTCGTCGTCGCGGAAGGCGCGGGGCTCATCCAGTGCGGCTCCGCTACCGGAGACGGCCAGTCCGACCCCACATACTCCTACGGGCCCATCGAGAACGCGCCAGCCGACGAGCTCTACGTGACCGGCACCATCGCGATCGCCAACAACGGCTCCGCCTACGGACAGGGGCGCCAGTTCTTCATCGTCTTCGACGACACGACCCTTCCGGCGGGAACGTCGGGCGGATACACCGTGATCGGCACCGTTACCCTCGGCCTCGATCAGCTGGAGTCGCAGATCGTCTCCGGCGGCATCACGCCGGCAGAGGCAACCGACGGCGCTCCCGCAATCCCGACGACCATCACCGGAGCATCCGTCCAGTAGACCGATACGCGCCGAAATGCGCGTGCCCTAGGCTGGTGACCGGTCGAACCGTGGGCCGAGGCCCCCGAGAACAAGGTGAAACAACGTGGTATCTAACGATCAGGCTCCATGGGGTCGCGTCGATGAGACAGGAACTGTCTTCGTTCGCGAGGAATCCGGTGAGCGCGCGGTCGGCCAGTACCCCGACGGCACGCCGGAGGAGGCACTCGCCTACTTCCAGCGAAAGTTCACCGAGCTCGCGGGCCAGGTGACCCTGCTCGAACAGCGGGCGAAGCGTGGCGCCCCTGCCGCCGACATCGCCAAGACGGTCAAGACGCTGTCCTTGACCATCTCGACGGCCAATGCGGTTGGCGACCTCGCGTCCCTTGCCAAGCGCCTCGAGGCGCTCAGCGGAACCGTCGGGGAGCTCACAGAGAAGCAGTCAGAGGAGTCGAAGGCGGCCGTGCAGGCAGCCATCGCCGAGCGCACGGCCATTGTGGTCGAGGCAGAGACCCTCGCCGCACAGGACCCGGCCAAGGCCCAGTGGAAGCAGGTCAGCGCGACTCTCGACGAGATCTTCGCCCGCTGGCAGAAGCACCAGGCCGATGGCCCGCGGCTTCCCAAGAACGAGGGCAACGAGCTCTGGAAGCGCTTCAAGGACGCGCGACAGACCATCGACACCCACCGCAAGGCCTTCTTCTCCGAGCTCGACTCGGTGCATCGCGACGCCCGCAACAAGAAGCAGGAGCTCGTCGAGAAGGCAGAGGCGCTCATCCCCAAGGGCGCGGACGGTGTTCCGGCCTACCGTGCGCTGCTCGACCAGTGGAAGCTTGCTGGCCGTGCTGGCAAGAAGCTCGACGACTCGCTGTGGGCCAAGTTCAAGGCCGCCGGTGATGCCATCTACTCGGCGAAGTCAGAGGTCGACGCACAGGACAACGTCGAGTTCGAGGCGAACCTCGCCGCCAAGCTCGAGCTGCTGGCCGAGGCGGAGCCCTTGCTCACCGAGACCGACCGGGCGAAGGCGAAGGATGCTATCGCATCCATTCAGCGCCGCTGGGAGAAGATCGGCAAGGTTCCCCGCGACAAGGTGAAGACGGTCGAAGACCGGCTTCGCAAGGTCGAGACGGCGATTCGCAAGCTCGATGAGGACCACTGGAACCGCACCGACCCAGAGAAGGTGGCCCGCGCAGAAGGCTTCGCCGGTCAGCTGGCCGAGGCCATCGCCAAGCTGGAGCGTGAGCTGGAGGCAGCAAAGGCCTCCGGCGACAAGAAGAAGATCACCGAGGCCCAGGAGGCTCTCGACACCCGCAAGGCGTGGCTGAAGACCCTCTCCTCGTAGCTGTGCACACGGGTGACTAGCCCACAGATTCCGACTTTCTCCGCCGCCGACATCACGCGTCGTGGATGCTCGTCGCATGACGAGACTCCGTGGTGTCATCTCGACCGCCGACCTGCCGCTCGCCGAGTTGAGCGCAGCACGGCTCGACGGCGAGGTCTACGCCGTTGACGACGGCTTCTCCCCCATCGACGTGCCGTGCGGCCCGTTCGAGCGCGCCGCATCGATCGCTGGGTACTGCCAGGGGCGCCTCATGGCGGAGCAGCGCACCGCCGCCTGGATCTGGGGGGCACTGGGGCAGGCGCCCACGCGTCACGAGCTGTGCGCGAGTCTTGGGGCCAGAGCGCGGCCCGCATTCCCCATTCGAACGATCGTGCGTGAGGTGGTGATCGACGCCGGCGAGTTCGTCATCATCGGCGGCATCCCGGTGACCACGCCCCTTCGCACTGTCATCGACATTGCCAGGTTCACCGCCGACTACGGCACCGACGAGCGTGAGGTGGTCAGCGCGCTCTGCGCCGAGTTCGACATCTCGTTGGAGCGATGCAGGTCAGAGATGGATGCGAGAACGAACCTGCCGAACAAGCGCCTCGCCCTCGAGCGCCTCGCCTCGACCCTGGCGCACCCCGCAGCTGCTATCCGGAGTTGACGCGATACACGTCGTACACGGCATCAATACGCCGCACGGCGCTCAGCACGCGATCGAGGTGCGTGGTGTCCCCCATCTCGAAGACGAAACGGCTGAGCGCCAGGCGCTCGCTCGACGTCGAGACCGTCGCAGAGAGGATGTTGACGTGGTTCTCACTGAGCACGCGCGTGACATCAGAGAGCAGCCCAGAGCGGTCGAGTGCCTCGATCTGAATCTGCACAAGGAAGACGCTCTTCGACGATGGCGCCCATTCGACCTCGATCATGCGCTCCGGCTCGGTGAGCAGGTTCTTGACGTTGATGCAGTCGTTGCGGTGAACGGATACGCCCGCGCCGCGAGTGACAAATCCGACGATGTCGTCGCCCGGCACCGGAGTGCAGCACTTCGCGAGTTTGACGAGGATGTCGGGAGCACCGCGAACCAGCACGCCGGAGTCGCTGTTGCGCAGCTGGCGGCTGCGCCCCTTCGGCGTGAAGGTGATCTCCGAGTCCTCCTGGTCGGCCTCCTGGGTGAGCGAGGCAAGCACCTTCTCGATCACTGACTGGGTCGACACGTGACCCTCGCCGACCGCGGCGTACAGGCCGGAGACATCCTCGAAGCGCAGCTGGTGGGCCACGTCGTTGAAGATGTCCTGGCTCATGAGCTTCTGCAAGGGGAGGTTCTGCTTGCGCATGGCTCGCGCTATCGAGTCGCGCCCCTGCTCGATGGCCTCGTCGCGGCGCTCCTTGGTAAACCAGCCGCGGATCTTGTTGCGGGCCCGCGGGCTCCGAACGAAGTTGATCCAGTCCTGGCTCGGCCCCGCATCCGGGTTCTTCGACGTGAAGATCTCGACGCTGTCGCCCGACTGCAGCTCGCTCTCGAGGGGCACCAGCCGGCCGTTCACCTTCGCACCCATGGTGCGGTGACCAACCTCGGTGTGAACGGCGTAGGCGAAGTCGACCGGCGTCGCTCCGGCGGGCAGCCCGATGACCTTGCCCTGCGGCGTGAAGACGTAGACCTCTTTCGCGCCGATCTCGAAGCGAAGGCTGTCGAGGAACTCGCCGGGGTCGCTGGTCTCGGCCTGCCAGTCGCTGATGTGCGCGAGCCACGCCATATCGGCGTCGTCCTTCGAGCCGGTCGTCAGGTCGGCCTTGCCGCCGTTGTTGACGCGCTCCTTGTACTTCCAGTGCGCGGCCACGCCGAACTCGGCGCGCTGGTGCATCTCATGCGTTCTGATCTGAATCTCGACTGCGCGCCCATCGGGGCCGATGACCGTGGTGTGCAGGGACTGGTAGAGGTTGAACTTGGGGGTTGCGATGTAGTCCTTGAAGCGCCCGGGGATCGGGTTCCACCGTGCGTGAATAGCACCGAGAACGGCGTAGCAGTCGCGAACGGAGTTCACGAGCACGCGGATTCCGACCAGGTCGTAGATCTCGTCGAACTCGCGACCGCGCACGATCATCTTCTGGTAGATCGAGTAGTACTGCTTCGGGCGACCGGCGACAGATCCCTTGATCCTCGACGCCTTCAGGTCGTCGTTGACCGCATCGATGACGTTCTGAACGAACTCCTCGCGCTGCGGAGTGCGCTGGCGCACCAGGTTCTCGATCTCGACGTAGAGCTTCGGGTAGAGCACAGAGAACGAGAGGTCCTCCAGCTCCCATTTGATGGTCTGGATGCCGAGCCGGTGAGCGAGCGGCGCATAGATCTCGAGCGTCTCCTGCGCCTTGCGCTGCGCACTCTCCGTCGGTACGAAGCCCCAGGTGCGCGCGTTGTGCAGCCGATCGGCGAGCTTGATCACGAGAACACGGATGTCCTTCGACATCGCGACGACCATCTTGCGAACGGTCTCTGCCTGGGCGCTGTCGCCGTACTTGAGCTTGTCGAGCTTGGTGACGCCGTCGACGAGCATGGCGACCTCGTCGCCGAAGTCCTTGCGCAGCATGTCGAGCGTGTAGTCGGTGTCTTCCACCGTGTCATGCAGCAGCGCCGCGGCGAGCGTCTTCGACCCGATGCCGAGGTCGGCCAGGATCTGGGCGACCGCCACAGGGTGGGTGATGTAGGGCTCGCCGCTCTTGCGCTTCTGACCGGAGTGCGCCTTCTCCGCCGCGGTGTACGCGCGCTCGATGAGGGCGATGTCGGCCTTGGGATGGTGCAGTCGCACCGTCTTGATCAGCCGGTCGACGGCGCCAGCGGGCTGCGCGCGCGAGAAGATGCGGGGCAGGAGCGTGCGGAGGGAGGCGTTGCTCTGCGCAGTCTCGGTCATGAGAGTACCTCCACCGCGATTCTAGTTGAGCGGCGTCGGCGCGGCTGGGCGCACGACAGGTCCGCCGGCCCGTTCCCAGGCCGCCATGCCGCCGGTGACGGTGACCGCGGAGTAGCCAGCGTTGACGAGCGCCTCGGCAACGGTCTCCGATCGAACGCCGCTCGCGCAGATCACTACGTAGTTCGCGTCTTCGGCGAGGTCCACCGGGCCGGATCGCATCGTCGACAGGGCAAGGTGCGTCGCCCCGGGTGCGTGAACCGCATCCCACTCGTACTGCTCCCGCACATCGAGCAGCACGCTCGACCCTGCGACAAGGCTGATTGCCTCCTCCGCGGAGATGTGCTCGAGTTCTACGGCCACGACGACTAGCGCACCGCACCCGTCGTGCTGGCGGACCGCACCGTCGTCGTTCGCTGCGTGCGGCGCTGGAGATCAGGCTCGTTCTCCCGCAGCTGCGAGTACAGGGGCGCCGCGATGAAGATCGTCGAGTAGGTGCCGATCAGGATTCCGACGAGCAGCGAGAGTGCGATGTCGCGCAGGGTGCCAGCACCGAGCACCACGGCGCCGATGAAGAGGATCGCGGCAACGGGCAGCGCCGCAACGACACCCGTGTTGATCGAGCGCACGAGCGTCTGGTTGACGGCGAGGTTCACCGATTCGGCGAATGTGCGGGTGGACTCCGCGCCGTCCTCCGTCGTGTTCTCACGGATCTTGTCGAACACCACGACGGTGTCGTAGAGCGAGTATCCGAGGATCGTCAGGAAGCCGATCACCGCGGACGGGGTGATCTCGAAGCCAAGTGCGCCGTAGACACCCGCCGTGATGACGATGTCGTGCACGAGAGCGATGATCGCCGCGAGCGACATCTTCCACGTGCGGAAGTAGAGCGCCATGACGATACCGGCGAGGATGACGAAGATCACCAGCGCGCGAAGGGCGGCGCTCGTGATGTCAGCTCCCCACGACGGGCCGATGAAGGATGCCGTGACGTCGCCGCGCTCGACAGAGAAGGCCTCGGCGAGGGCCGCGCGCACGTCGTCGGACTGCGCGGAGGTCAGCTGGTCGGTCTGCACGCGCACAGCGTCGTCACCGATCGTGGTGACACGGGGCGACAGGTCGGCGACCGTGTTGTTGACGGTCTCCGTCGCGAGGTCCTGACGGGCGATCGAGTCGCCGTCGAAGTCCTGGATGGCGCCGACCTGAAACTCGGATCCGCCGCGGAACTCGATGCCGAAGACGAAGCCACCACGGGCGATCGGCAGCAGCACGGAGGCGAGAATCATCACCCCGGCGATGATGTACCAGGTCGTGCGTCGGCCGACGAAGTTGAAGGAGCGGGCCCCCGTGTAGAGGTCATTGCCGAACTTGGCCATGCGGTCCATCAGGAGTCCTTCCTCTCGGTGCCCTTAGCGGTCGGTTTTCCAGTGGCTGCCTGCTCCGCGGCCTTGCGCTCTGCGATGGTCTGGCGGCGAGCCGCCTCCTTCGCTGCACCCGTGGTCTTGGGGGTCGACGCCACCGGCGCTCTGAACTGTGCACGACCGCGGTAGACGGCACCGAGAGCGTTCGGGTCGAGTCCCGAGATCGGGTGTCCGCTGGAGAAGAACCGTGTCGTCGCGAGGAGCTGGAGGATCGGGTGCGTGAACAGCACGACGACGATGACATCGATCACCGTCGTGACGCCGAGGGTGAGCGCGAAACCGCGCACGTTGCCGATCGCGAGGATGAACAGCACGACCGCGGAGAGCAGGTTGACCGCCTTGGCGGCGAAGATGGTGCGCAGCGCGCGCTTCCATCCCGCCTCGACAGAGCTCACCAGGGAGCGACCGTCACGCAGCTCGTCGCGGATGCGCTCGAAGTAGACGATGAACGAGTCCGCGGTGAGACCGATCGCCACGATCAGACCGGCGACGCCGGCGAGCGAGAGCCGGTAGCCGTTGCGCCAGGCGAGGATGTTGATCACGAGGTAGGTGATCACGGCCGCGACGACAAGCGACGCGATCGTCACGCTGCCGAGCAGCCGGTACTGGAACAGCGAGTAGATGACGACGAGGATGAGGCCGATGAGGCCGGCGATGAGGCCGCTCTGCAGCTGCGAGCTTCCGAGCGTCGACGAGATGACCTCGGTGCTCTGGATCTCGAAGCCGATGGGCAGGGCGCCGAACTTGAGCTGGTCGGCCAGGGTCTTTGCCGACTCCTGGGTGAACGATCCGCTGATCTCCGGCTTGCCGTCGGAGATGACCGCGTTGGTGGTCGGGGCAGAGATGACCCGGCCGTCGAGCACGATGGCGAACTGGTTGTGCACATCGCCCTGGGGGTAGGCGAAGAGCCGCGTCGTGACCGCGGCAAACTGCTCTGTGCCCTCGGCGTTGAACTCGATGTAGACAGCCCAGCGGCCGGTGCTGGCACCCTGGCTGTTGGTCTGCACCCTGGCCGAGGCGTCTGAGATCGTCTCGCCCGCGACCTCGACAGGGCCGAGCACGAACTTCACGGTTCCGGAGTCGTCACAGGTGACGAGCGGCTCGGCCGCCGGTGCCACGTTTGCACCGGTTGCATCGAGCGTCGCGCAGTCGAAGGAGTTGTAGGTAGTGCGGATGTCCTCGCTGATCCACGCGTCGTCGCTCGCGTTCGACGGCGAGGCAGACGGCGCGGGCTCAGCCGTTGGCTCTGGCTCGCCGCTGGCCGAGGGGCTCGGGCTTGCACTCGGGTCGGCGACGATGCTGTTGGCTGCGGCATCCGTCAGCAGGACGGGGCGGAACTCGAGCTTCGCCGAGGACTGGATGCGCTCCTTCGTCGCGTCATCCGGCTCACCCGGGATCGCCACGACGATGTTCTTGTCGCCCTGGGTGGTGATCTCGGCCTCGGCCACACCGCTCGCGTCAACACGCTGACGGATGATGCTGACCGCTTGGGCGAGCTGGTCGGAGGTGACCTGCTGGTCGCTCTCGAGCTGCGGCGCGAGGATGATCTGCGTGCCGCCCTCGAGGTCGAGCGCGAGCTTCGGCGACCACGACCACCCGTCGGCGAGCACGCCCCACAGGTTGATACCGGTCAGGCCGATGATGATGACGAGGAGCCAGGCGAGCGATCGCCATGCCTTCTTGACCGGTGTCGTTCTTGCCACCTGCGAACTCAGCTTTCTATCACGGTGCCTCGCTCGCGCGACACGCACCCGCCCCAGCGGTCCTCCATGGACCGCCAGCACACAAGGCTAGTGGTTACTCGGCGCTCTTCTTTGCACGGGGGGCGCGCTTCTTCGGCTCCTCGGTGCGCTCGCCGAACTCCGGCTCGTCCTGCTTCGCGGCAAGCTCTGCCTCGCGGGCGGCTTCTTCGGCGTTGGCGATGGCGATTGCCTCCTCGACCGAGCGGGGTGCACCGGGCTCGACCGCATCAGCCTCGGTGATCACCTTGGCGATGGCGCCGGGGTGCAGGCGCACGACGGTACCGGGGCTGACCTCGATCTCAGCGATGTTGGCGATGCTGTCGATCGAGACGACGGTGCCGTAAAGGCCGAAGTTGGTCATGATGTCGACACCCGGCTTGAGCGCCTCCTTCTGCTGCTCCGCAGCCTCCTTGCGCTTCTTGCTGCTGCGCCAGGTGAAGAACACGAGGACGGCGAGAACGCCGAACATTGCAATAGTCAGGGGATCCATGGGGGGCCTTTCGGGGCAGGAAGTGGAAGGCGGTCATCGAGACCGCCAGAAGTCCACTCAGAAATTATAGGTCATCCCCGAAGAGCGCCTCTGTGTGCTGGCTGATGCCGAAGTGCTTCCACGCCTGGCGGGTAGCCACGCGCCCGCGCGGGGTGCGCGTGAGCAGTCCGATCCGCACGAGAAAGGGCTCGACGACCGACTCGATCGTCTCCGGCTCCTCGCCGACCGACACGGCGAGGGTGTTGAGTCCAACCGGTCCTCCGTCGAAGCGCGTCAAGATGACCTGCATGACCGCGCGGTCGAGGCGGTCGAGGCCGAGCTCGTCGACGTCGTAGAGGTGAAGGGCGGCCTGAACGGCATCCATGCCTGCTTCGGTTCCATTGACGAGGGCGAAGTCGCGCACCCGGCGCAGCAGGCGATTGGCGATGCGCGGGGTTCCGCGACTGCGACCGGCGATCTCGGCGAACGCGTCTGTCTCGACCGTGAGGTCGAGCAGCGCAGCTGCACGCTGCAGCACGAGCTCAAGCTCTGCCTCCTCGTAGAACTCGAGGTGCGCGGTGAAGCCGAAGCGATCACGAAGCGGGTTCGGCAGCAGCCCAGACCGTGTGGTGGCGCCGACGAGGGTGAACGGTGCGAGGTCGAGGGGAATGGATGTCGCGCCGGCGCCCTTGCCGACCATGATGTCGATGCGGAAGTCCTCCATCGCCAGGTAGAGCATCTCCTCAGCAGAGCGCGCCATCCGGTGGATCTCGTCGATGAAGAGCACCTCCCCCGGCGTGAGAGACGACAGCAGTGCGGCCAGGTCGCCTGCGTGCTGGATCGCCGGACCACTCGACATGCGCAGCGGGCGGTTGCTCTCATGGGCAACGATCATGGCGAGCGTCGTCTTGCCGAGACCGGGAGGCCCAGCGAGCAGGATGTGGTCGGGAGTTCGCGACTGCATCGCGGCAGCCTGCAGCAGCAGCTGCAACTGCCCGCGCACCTTCTGTTGTCCGACGAACTCCGCGAGGGACCGAGGGCGCAGTGCGCCCTCGAAAGCGAGCTCTGCGGCAGACTCCGGCGCGGCGTTGACGATCGCGTCGCTCACGCGTTGCTCCCCGTTCGAGCCTGCGGGCCGAGTGCCGCAAGGGCGAGGCGCAGCAGCGACTGCGTGTTGGCGAGGTCGCTCTCGCTCGCACTGCCAACGGCGTCGTCGATGGCCTGGCTGGCGACGCGCTCTGGCCAGCCGAGGCCGACCAGAGCCACCAGCACGCTCTCGGTGACCGACGGAGCGGCACGACGGGCGGGTGAGCTCGACGGGGCCACGAGCAGCTTTCCGGCGAGGGAGACGACGATGAGCTTCGCTGTCTTCGGGCCGATGCCGGAGACGGCTCGGAAGGCTCCGTCGTCTTCCGTCGCGACCGCGCGGGCGACCTCGGAGGGGGTGAGCACCGCGAGCACGCCGAGCGCGCTCTTGGGGCCGACGCCGGTGACACTGCGCAAGTGGTCGAAGACCTCGAGCTCCTCTGCCTCTGCGAAGCCGAACAGGCTGAGGTCGTCCTCGCGCACGATGAGGGCCGTGCGCACGAAGGCCTCACTGCCAATGCGAAGGCTGAGGCCGAAGCGCGGCGTCACCTGCATGGCAAGACCGACTCCCCCGACCTCGATGACCGCCGTGCTCCCGCTGGCGGCGAGCACCGTGCCCCGAACAGAGGAGATCATTGCAGAGCACCGTTCGAAGTCATGTTCGAATCTTAGAGCGCTCGCCCACGTGCCGCGCTCTTTTCCGCGGCGCGCCATGCGAGCTGCGCGGGTGTCATCGTGCCCTGCGATGCGACGCTGGGAGCACCACGCCAGGCATGGCAGATGGCGAGGGCAAGGGCATCGGCCGCATCGGCCGGCTTCGGCACCTCGGCGAGACCGAGGATGCGGGCGACCATGGTGCCGACCTGCGCCTTGTCGGCCGCACCGTATCCCGACACCGCAGCCTTGACCTCGCTGGGGGTGTGCAGGCCGACAGAGAGACCGCGCGCCGCAGCCGCGTGCATGGCGACGCCGCTGGCCTGCGCAGTGCCCATGACCGTGCGCAGGTTGTGCTGCGCGAACACCCGCTCCAGAGCGACCGCGGTCGGCGAATGCTCCTCGATCGCCGCGGCAATGCCGGTGCCGATGGCAAGCAGGCGCTTCTCGAGCTCCAGCTCTGGCGGGGTGCGGATGACGCCGACGTAGACGAGACGCGCTCGCCGATCTGGCGTGACATCCACGATCCCCACACCGCACCTGGTGAGCCCCGGGTCGATGCCGAGCACCCGGAGCGTCATCGGCTACTCGTCTTCGTCGAGCTGAGCCTGCACGTCGGCAGGGATCTCGAAGTTGGCGAAGACGTTCTGCACGTCCTCGTTGTCTTCGAGGGCATCGATGAGCTTGAACACCTTGCGGGCCGTCTCGACGTCGACCTCGACGGTGAGGTTCGGCACGAACTCCGCCTCCGACGAGTCGTAGTCGATACCGGCATCCTGCAGGGCGGTGCGAGCGGCGAGCAGCGACGAGGGGTCGGTGATGACCTCGAATCCGCCGCCGTGGTCCTTGACCTCTTCCGCTCCCGCATCGAGAACTGCCTCGAGGATGTCGTCCTCGGTGACGCCGTCGACCTTGGTGATCGAGATGACGCCCTTGCGGTTGAAGTTGTATGCAACGCTGCCGGGATCGGCCATGGTGCCGCCGTTGCGGCTCATGAGCGTGCGAACCTCTGCTGCCGCGCGGTTCTTGTTGTCGGTGAGGCACTCGATGAGGATCGCGACGCCGTTGGGGCCGTAGCCCTCGTACATGATCGTCTGGTAGTCGACGGCCTCGCCAAGCTGGCCAGAGCCGCGCTTGATCGCGTTGTCGATGTTCGAGTTGGGAACAGAGGTCTTCTTCGCCTTCTGCACCGCGTCGACGAGGGTCGGGTTGCCCGACATGTCGGCACCGCCGAGCTTGGCGGCAACCTCGATGTTCTTGATCAGCTTGGCGAAGGACTTAGCGCGACGCTGGTCCTTGATGGCCTTCTGGTGCTTGGTGGTTGCCCACTTGGAATGGCCTGACATCGTTCCCCTTGCTTCAAGATTTGCTCGACCATTGTAAGTCAGCGCGGCGAGCTCACCCCTGCACGCGCACGCCTGACGACCGAAGCTCGAGGTTGGCGAGCGTTCGCAGCACCTCTGGGTCGCTGCGGCGCCAGGCGCCGGCGACATCCGGGTCGATCGCAGCGAGGGCAGAGACGCGCTGGTTGGCCAGCGCGCGGAGGGCGAGCAGGTCGATGCTCGCACCCTGCTTGAGCATGGCCTTCGCCGTGCCGGCACGCCGGACGAAGCGGATGCGCGGAACGAGCCAGAAGACGAGGATCGTGAGGATGGGCAGCACCGCAATCCCGACGCCGAGCCCGGTGGCGAGCTGCTGCACCGCGACCTGCTGCGCCTGCCCTGCCTGCTCGAGCGTTCCGCCGGCGTCGGAGGCAGCGTCGAAGGGCGCCTTGATGCCGTCGCCGATGAGCCAGATGCCGCTGAGGGTGTCGCTGATATCGACCATCGTGCCCTTGAACCCGGCTCCAGCCTCCTCCATCTGCACCCCGAAGTCGGCGAGGTTCATCACGAGCGTGTAGACCGTGTAGCCGAGCCACGCCCACGCGGCGATCGCGGCGGCAGCGAGAACGTCGACGACGATCTGTCGGGAGCGGTGGCCAGCGTAGTCAGAGTAGAGCTTCATGGGTCCATGTTCCCCCACTACCGTTGACCCGTGGCCTGGTTTCGCATCTCCTTCGCAGAGAAGGCGTTCCTTCGCATCCTTTCCTCCCGGGGCCTGTCGCTCGACACGCTGCAGGTGGAGGACGGCGTCGACGCGATGCTGGAGTTCTACCGCGACCACAGAGCACAGCACACCCGCCTCGATGAGAACGGCGACGTGCTCGTGCTGCAGTGGAGCGACGCACGACTCGCCATCACACGTCAGCTGGTGCGCTCCGGCACAGACGGCCCGGTTATGCAGCTCTGCCTGGCCTTCGGCGTCGATCGAGGGCTGCCCGCTGCTGGGCAGGTGGTGCACTCCGACCCGACCGCGAGCCCAGCCGTGCCCGGGTTCTTCTCTGGCCCAGCGACGTCGACCAGCCTGACCTACGAGGCCTGCTGAACCTTCCGGAGGAAGTACTCGTGGAAGCGGGTATCACCCGTGATCTCCGGGTGGAAGCTCGTGCCGAGCAGGTTGCCCTGTTCCACCGCCACGATACGGCCGTCGGCGAGCTCGCCGAGTACGGTTACCTCATCGCCAACTGAGTCAACCACGGGTGCGCGGATGAAGACCGCGTGCACCGGCGGCTCCCCCAGCACCGGGATGTCGATGTCCGTCTCGAAGGAGTCGAGCTGGGATCCGAAGGCGTTGCGGCGCACCACGACGTCAAGTCCGCCGAGGCTCTGCTGCCCCGGGATGGCATCCTTCAGCGTGTCAGCGATCATGATCAGGCCGGCACACGTGCCGTACACCGGCAGACCGCTGGCTATCGCCGCCTTCAGCGGCTCGGCGAGGCCGAACAGCCGACTGAGCTTGTCCATGACGCTCGACTCACCGCCGGGAATGATGAGTCCGCCGATGGCCTCGAGCTCCTCCGAGCGCCGTACGGCGACCGCTTCCGCGCCGAGCGACCGCACGACCGCGAGGTGCTCGCGGAAGTCGCCCTGCAGGGCGAGAACGCCTACAGGGAGCGTCCTACCAGCCACGCTCGGCAAGGCGGTGCGGAGCGGGGATGTCGGCGACATTGATGCCGACGATCGCCTCGCCGAGACCGCGCGACACATCCGCGATGACCTTGGCGTCGTCGTAGAACGTCGTCGCCTTCACGATCGCGGCAGCGCGAGCGGCCGGGTTGCCCGACTTGAAGATGCCTGAGCCGACGAATACGCCATCGGCACCGAGCTGCATCATGAGCGCCGCGTCAGCCGGAGTGGCCACGCCACCCGCGGTGAACAGCACGACGGGCAGCTTGCCGGTCTCGCTGATCTCCTTGACCAGCTCGTAGGGCGCCTGCAGCTCCTTGGCGGCCACGTAGAGCTCGTCCTTCGTCATCGACGTGAGCTTCTTGATCTCGCTGTTGATGGTACGGATGTGGCGGGTCGCCTCCGAGACGTCGCCGGTTCCGGCCTCGCCCTTCGAACGGATCATGGCCGCGCCCTCGGTGATGCGGCGAAGCGCCTCGCCGAGGTTCGTTGCGCCGCACACGAAGGGAACGTCGAAGTTCCACTTGTCGATGTGGTTGACGTAGTCGGCGGGGCTGAGCACCTCTGACTCGTCGATGTAGTCGACTTTCAGCGCCTGCAGCACCTGGGCCTCGACGAAGTGGCCGATTCGCGCCTTCGCCATCACCGGGATCGACACCTCGGCGATGATCGAGTCGATGAGATCGGGGTCGCTCATGCGGGCGACTCCGCCCTGCGAGCGGATGTCGGCGGGAACGCGCTCGAGTGCCATGACGGCAACAGCGCCGGCGTCCTCTGCGATTCGCGCCTGCTCTGCGGTGACAACGTCCATGATGACACCGCCCTTGAGCATCTCGGCCAGGCCGCGCTTGACGCGGCTGGTGCCGGACTGGTCGGTGGGGGTGCTGGTGCTGGTGCTCATGGAGTCAATTCTACGTAGGTGGTCGAGGGTGGGTCTGAGGCCAAAGGCCGATTAGTGGTTGGCTGGCCAGCCGGCAGCGAGGTCGTCGCGCACCTCGCCGAGCAGCCGCGGAACAGCCTTGGCTCCCGCGATGATCGGAAAGAAGTTCGAGTCCTGCGCCCAGCGCGGCACGACGTGCTGGTGCAGGTGCGCCGCAATGCCCGCGCCAGCGACCTGACCCTGGTTCATGCCGATGTTGTAGCCGTGAGCGCGCGAGACCGAGGTCAGCACGCGCATCGCCGTCTGGGTGAGGCTACCGATCTCCGCGACCTCCTCTGCTGTCGCCTCGTCATAGGTCGCAACATGGCGGTATGGGCAGATCAGCAGGTGTCCGCTGTTGTAGGGGAAGAGGTTCAGCAGCACGTAGGCGTGCTCTCCGCGGGCGACGATGAGCGCCGTCTCGTCATCGAGGGTCGGGGCAATGCAGAACGGGCACTCGTCGGTGCCCGGCTGCTGGCCGTTCTCGATATACGCGATGCGATGCGGGGTCCAGAGCCGCTGGAACGAGTCGGGCACGGCCGCGAAGTCGCGTGAGCTCTCGACGTTCTCGTACTCCGTGCCGTCGTAGTCGCGCACGATCAGACCTGCGCCTTGCTGGCGATCGCGTCGAGGATGCGGTCGATTGCCGTCTCGACCGGCACGCCGTTCTCCTGATGGCCGTCGCGGTAGCGGAAGCTCACGGCGCCGGCCGCGCGGTCCTCCTCACCGGCAATGAGCTGGAACGGCACCTTCTGGAGCGTTGCGTTGCGGATCTTCTTCGGCATCCGGTCGCTCGACAGGTCGATCTCTGCGCGCACTCCCCTGGCCTTGAGCCGGGCGATCACCTCGCCGAGGTACTCCTCGTACTGCTCTGCTACAGGGATGCCGACGACCTGAACGGGAGACAGCCAGACCGGGAACGCCCCGGCATAGTGCTCGAGCAGGATCGCGAAGAACCGCTCGATCGAGCCGAGCAAAGCGCGGTGGATCATGATCGGCTGCTGGCGGGTGCCATCGGCGGCCGTGTACTGGAGGTTGAACCGCTCCGGCTGGTTGAAGTCGAGCTGCACGGTGGAGAGCTGCCAGGTGCGGCCGATCGCATCCATGGCCTGAACAGAGATCTTCGGGCCGTAGAAGGCAGCTCCACCCGGGTCGTCGATGAGGGTGAGCCCGGATTCGATGCCGACCTCGCGCAGGGTGTCGGTCGCCTCCTGCCACTGCTCATCGGTTCCGACCGACTTCTCTGGATCGCGTGTCGAGAGCTCGAGGTAGAAGTTCTCGAGCCCGTAGCCGCGCAGGGTCTCGAACACGAACTCGAGCTGGCCCTTGATCTCGTCTTTGACCTGCTCTGGCGTTACGTAGATGTGCGCGTCGTCCTGGGTGAGGCCGCGCACGCGGGTGAGTCCCTGAAGGGTGCCGCTCTTCTCGTAGCGGTAGACCGTGCCGAACTCGGCGAGCCGCAGTGGCAGCTCACGGTAGCTGCGGCCACGGGCGTCGAAGATCAGGTTGTGGAACGGGCAGTTCATCGGCTTGAGGTAGTAGTCCTGCCCCTGGCGGGTGATGTTGCCGTCTGCGTCTGCCTCCTCATCGAGGTGCATCGCGGGGAACATGCCGTCCTGGTACCACTGCAGGTGACCGCTCGTCTCGAAGAGCGTTCCCTTGGTGATGTGGGGCGAGTAGACCTGCTCGTAGCCGTGCGCGATGAGCCGCTCTCGCATGTACTTCTCGATCTCCGCCCGCACCACGCCACCCTTGGGGTGGAATACCGCGAGGCCGGAGCCGATCTCGTCGGGGAACGAGAACAGGTCGAGCTCGCTTCCCAGCTTTCGGTGGTCGCGCTTGGCGGCCTCCTCGAGTCGCTCCGTGTAGGCGCGCAGTTCGT
This sequence comes from Conyzicola sp., assembly GCF_057073975.1. Classification (NCBI taxonomy): domain Bacteria; kingdom Bacillati; phylum Actinomycetota; class Actinomycetes; order Micrococcales; family Microbacteriaceae; genus Conyzicola; species Conyzicola sp. Next base: position 82,337 of record NZ_JBXMIS010000032.1, read on the forward strand.
CCTTGGTCGGCCACGCCGTGCCGTAGACCCGCTGCAGCTGCTTGTTCTTCTCCGAGCCTCGCCAGTAGGCAGCGGCCGTGCGCATGAGCTTGTAGCCGTTGCCGATCTGGCGAGTGCTTGGCAGATGCGGTCCGCGGCACAGGTCTTTCCAGTAGACCTCGCCGGTCTTGGCATCGACGTTGTCGTAGATGGTGAGCTCTGCGCCGCCAACCTCCACGTCTTCGCCGTCGCTGCCCGCGCCCTTGAGGCCGATGAGCTCGAGCTTGTAGGGCTCGTCTGCCATCTCTGCTCGCGCCTCGTCCTCGGTGACAACGCGGCGAACGAATCGCTGGCCCTGCTTGATGATGCGCTCCATGGCCTTGTCGATGGCCTTGAGGTCCTCCGGCGTGAACGGGGTCTCGACGTCGAAGTCGTAGTAGAAGCCGTCGGTGACGGGCGGGCCGATGCCGAGCCTGGCATCCGGGTTGATCTGCTGCACCGCCTGCGCGGTAACGTGCGCCGCGGAGTGACGCAGGATGTTGAGGCCGTCGGCACTAGAGATCTCCACCGGCTCGACGGTGTCGGAATCGGTGACCGTCGCCGCCAGGTCCTTCAGTTCCCCGTTGACCCGCATAGCCACGATGCTTCGGTCAGTGAACAGGTCGAACCCGGTCTTCGCACTCATTCCACCAACTTTAGCTGCCGCGAAGATCAGCGAAGGACGATGGTGAAGCCGTCCCCGGACGGGTCGACCGAGGCGTCGGAGTAGTCGGTGATGCGTGGAAGACCGCGTGTGGCCTCTGATGAGTGCGGGCCGACGACAACGACCCGCATCCCGGCCGCGAGACCGGCGAGAATGCCGGCCTCCGCGTCTTCGAAGACGACGCAGTCGGCCGGCTCAATACCGAGGGCAGCGGCCGCTGTCAGATATGGATCTGGCGCAGGCTTGCCGCGATCGACGTCCTCTGCCCCCACGAGCACCTGCGGTGCGCGGATACCGCACAGTCGGAGACGAAGTGCAGCAAGCTCCCGTGGCGCGGAGGTCACCACAGCGAACCCGCGGTCGGGCACGAGCGCGGTGAACGCCGCAGCCCCCGGGATCTCGACGATGCCGTCATTCTGGGTCAGCTCGTACTCCGCGAGGTCGTCGGCCGCGCGGATCGCGTCGATGGCGGGAGCGTGCCGCCGGATCGTGTCTACGGCCTTCACGCCATGCGAGGTCGAGAGCAGTTCGACGATGTCGATGTCGTGCTGTGCTGCGAACCGACCCCAGACCTGCTCGACGACGGCCGTGGAGTCGACGAGAGTGCCATCCATGTCGAACAGGATGGCGCGGGCAGGCAGTCGGGAGGTCACTGGTCAATACTGCCGTGCTCAGTCAGGAGTTGGGGTCGCGCTCCATGGCCGCACGGATCAGCTGCTCCAGCACCCTCGTGTCGATGTCGCCGAGTTTCTTGACGTAGATGCAGCTCTTGGCGGTCGTGTGCTTGCCGAGAGCCGCGGCCAGCTCCGGGTTCTCCTCGTAGGCGCCGTGCAGCCCGTACAGGCTCTGTGACGCCTTGCGCGGCGAGTAGCCGACGGTCATCCATTCACCCTGACTCGAGCGACCGGTGTAGTGGAAGGTGCCGAACCCGACGATGGCCGGACCCCACATGACGGCCGGCTCGCCGGTGGCGCGCTCGAACAGCTCCTTGAGGGCGATGCCGTCGGCTCGGCGCACCGGGTCCTCGATGCTCGCAAGAAACTCGTCGACACTGCCGTCATTGGCAGTCGTCTTGATCTCAGCCATGACTGATTATCGCGCCGGACGGCCTCGAGCCGAGCATGATTTCTGCCGCCAACGACGAAGACCCCGGCAGTTGCCGGGGTCTTCGTCGTTTTGTGTGTGAGCGATACTGGGATCGAACCAGCGACCTCTTCCGTGTCAGGGAAGCGCGCTACCGCTGCGCCAATCGCTCATGCTGATATTCAGTTGTAGAGACATCCATGTTACTGGATGTCACTTGAGGTGAAGACGGGATTCGAACCCGTGTGGACGGCTTTGCAGGCCGCTGCCTAGCCTCTCGGCCACTCCACCAAACGGCGGAAGCCGTCGGCGGACCGACTGCTTCCCCTCGAGCGGATGACGAGATTCGAACTCGCGACCCTCACCTTGGCAAGGTGATGCGCTACCACTGCGCCACATCCGCATTGCAAGCATTTCTGCGTGCGTAGATGACCCTATCCGATGATTCCGATGAGAGCCAATCGTGTGACCATCGTGTCGCAAAAGCTATGGCAGGATTATGCAGCAGCAAGCTTTTGGGCGATTGGCGCAGTTGGTAGCGCGCTTCCTTCACACGGAAGAGGTCATCGGTTCGAGTCCGGTATCGCCCACCATGTCCAGGAAATCGGCAGTCGTGACAGGCGCCTCGACCGGCATCGGCCGGGCCAGTGTCGCAGAACTCGTTGCTGCTGGCCTGCACGTCTGGGCGACGGTGCGCACAGAGCAGGATGCCGCGAACCTCACGGCGGAGTTCGGCGACTCGGTGACTCCCCTGCTTGTCGACCTGCTTGACGACGAGTCGGTGCGCGCCGCTGGGGCCCGTGTCGTCGCGGCCG
>NZ_JBXMIS010000033.1:0-7954 GCF_057073975.1 Conyzicola sp.
GTAGTCGAGGGCCGTGACCGCGTCACCGTGGTCGTGGTTGCGCACGATGCCGGTGAACTGCACGAGTGCGCCGTTGGCCGAGTCGAGCACGAAGGCCTCGATGGCGGCGGCGTCGAGAGACTCGTCGGAGATGAGGGCGAGGTGCTCAGCCATGCGCGCCATCGCCGGCCACCTGCGCGGTGAGGTGCACGAGCAGGCCGTCGAGGCAGGCGAGGCCGTCGCGCACCCCTCCCGTCGACCCCGGAAGGTTGATGATGACCGTGCCGCCGGCGACCCCGGCGAGGCCGCGGCTGAGGGATGCGGTTGCCGTTGTCGTGAGTCCCCGCGCCCTGATCGCCTCCGACACGCCGATGAGCTGGCGGTCGAGCAGGGGCGCGGTTGCCTCTGGGGTGCGATCGGTCGGGCTGACGCCGGTGCCGCCCGTCGTGATGATGACGGCGGGTGCCGTGGAGAGCACCTCGCGAAGGCCAGCGCCGATGTGCTCGTCGGCGACAACCCGCACGCCGTCGACGGCGAAGCCCTCGCGCTCGAGCCAGTCGGCGATGAGCGGGCCGGTGGTGTCCTCGCGGGTGCCGGCCGCACCCGCCGTCGAGGCGACGACGACCGCGGCGGTGTGCGGTCGGATGGCGGTCTCGACCGGTGGTGCCGGCTGGGGGGAGGTGCGGGTCCAGTGGCCGGTCTTGCCGCCCGTCTTCTCGAGAAGGCGGATATCGGTCATGGTGGCGGCGGCATCCACGGCCTTCACCATGTCGTGCAGGGTGAGCCCCGCAACGGCGACGGCGGTGAGCGCCTCCATCTCGACGCCGGTCGTGCCAGTCGTCTTCGCCGTCGCGGTGACGACGATCGACGAGGCCTCGAACTCGAACTCGACGGCGACGCTCGACAGCGGGATCGGGTGGCACAGCGGTATGAGCTCGCTCGTCTTCTTCGCCCCCTGGATTCCCGCGAGGCGCGCGGTCGAGAGGACATCGGCCTTCGGCATGCCATCGGCGCGCACGAGGGCGACGACCTCCGGTGTCGTGACGAAGCGACCGGATGCCGTCGCGGCCCGCGCGGTCACCGGCTTGTGGCCGACGTCGACCATGCGTGCGCGTCCATCGGAGTCGAGGTGGCTGAGGCTATCGGGGGCGTGCTCACTCATAGCTCCCACACTTCCACCATTTCGCCGCTCGCGAGCGAAGTCACAGCTTCTGGCACGACAACGAGCGCGTCGGCGGCAGCCAGCCCCGCGACGAGGTGCGAGCCGGGCCCGGACGAGACCTCGACACTGCCGTTCACGTGCAGTCGTGCGCGCAGGAACTGCCGCTTGCCGCTGACAGAGGCGAGGGGGGCGGCGAGGGGTCGCGCGCTCTCGCGGCGGGGGGCGAGCCCGGCGAGCTCGCGCAGAACGGGGGCGACGAACACCTCGAAGCTCAGCTGGGTGCTTACCGGGTTGCCGGGGAAGCAGATGACGGGAACGCCCTCGAAGACCGCCGTGGCCTGCGGGCCACCTGGCTGCATCGCGAGGTGCTCGACCGCGGCCCCGCGCGGCTCGAGCAGTTCGCGCACCACCTCGTAGTCGCCCTTCGAGATGCCGCCGGAGGTGAGGATGACATCGGCGACACCGACCGCCTCGTCGAGCACAGAGAGCAGCAGCGCCGGCTCGTCGGCGACATGGGCGGCAAGGGCGACCTCGGCTCCCGCGGCGACGGCCGCGCTGACGAGCGCCACCTGGTTGGAGTCGTAGACCTGGCCGGGTTCGAGATCCGATCCCGGCGGCCGCACCTCGGAGCCGGTGCTGATCACGGCGACCCGCACCCGGCGAACGACCTCGACCTCGGCGATGCCAGCGGCCGCGAGCACCGCGAGGTGCCGCGAGGCGAGCAGCTGGCCAGCGGGCAGCAGCTCGTCGCCGGCAGAGACGTCGGAGCCGCGGTCGCGCACGTACTCTCCAGAGTGACGGGCGCGGGCGATGGTGACGGTGGTGCCGGTGACCGTTGTATCTTCGACGGGCACGACCGCATCCGCGCCCTCGGGAACGACGGCGCCGGTCATGATGCGCACGGCGGTGCCCGGGAGCAGCGCAGCGGGGGCGGCGGCGCGCGCGGCGACCTCGCCGACGATGGGGAGGGTGGTGCTGGCCTCGAGGTCGAGGGCACGCACGGCGAAGCCGTCCATCTGCGCGTTGCGGAACAGCGGAAGGTCGACGGGCGAGAGCGTGGCTCTCGCTGTGCGCCGGCCAAGGGCGGCGTTCACGCCGACGGTTTCGACGCCGAGATCGACGGTCAACAGCTGTCTGACCCGCGCCGCATGCTCCTCAACCGACCGGTGCATCAGTACCTCGCCATCCGCGTGTCGATCGAGCGTGCCCACGCATCGATGCCGCCCTCGAGGTGGCGGGCCGTCAACCCGGCGTCGCGCAGGATGGCGAGACCGCGCTGCGATCGCACCCCGAGGTGGCAGTACACGACGTAGTCGGCGGCGGGGTCGAGCTCGTCGACGACGTCGGGCAGCGAGCCGAGCGGGATGACAAGCGCGCCGGGGAGGGCGGCGATCTCTGCCTCCCAGGTCTCACGCACGTCGATGAGGGTGAGCCCGCTCGCCGCGCTGAGCTCTGCGGCGGTGATGGAGCCTGCCCCGTGGGTTGAGTAGGCCGTTTGCGGCCGTATCGAAACCACCCCGCAGAACGCCTCGTAGTCGATCAGCTCCGTCACCGGCTCGCTCGACCGCTCGAAGACCAGTTCGCGAAACCCGCCACTGAGCGCGTCGTAGGTCGTCACGCGTCCGCTGAGGGGACGCCCGACGCCCGTGAGCACCTTGACGACCTCGGTTGCCATGATCGCCCCCACGATGCCGACGGTGGTCGGCAGCACCCCTCCCACCTCGCAGCTGTCGACACTGCCGGGCGGTGGAGGAGTGGGGAAGAGGTCTCTGTATCCGGGCCCGCCGGGGAGCGCGACACTGGCCTGGCCGCCGTACTGCGACACCGCGCCCCACACGAGCGGGATGCCCGTGAGCGTCGCGGCGTCGGCGACGAGATAGCGGGTGGGAAAGTTGTCGGAGCCATCGACGACGAGGTCGTACTGCGCAAACAGGGGGAGCGCGGCGTCGGCGGTGAGACGCTGCTCGTGCAGAACGACGGCCGTGGAATTGAGGCGCCGGATGCTGGCGGCTGCCGAGCGGGACTTCGCCGTTCCGACATCCTCCGTTCCATGCACGAGCTGCCGGGGAAGGTTGCTCAGCTCGACCGTGTCGTCGTCGACGATGCCGAGGGTTCCGACGCCGGCGGCCGCGAGGGCTGGCAGCACGTGGGAGCCGAGGCCGCCCGCGCCGATGACGAGCACCCGCGCCTGCTCGAGTCGCTGCTGTGCTGGCGCGCCGAAGCCCGGCAGCACGACCTGGCGGGAGTAGCGGGCATCCATTCTCCGATTCTCCCACCGAGGCCGGGGGTGCGGTCAGCGCGCCCTCCGCTCCCTCCCTGCCAAATGCAGGCCACGGCGACGGATGAGGGGTCGGGCCGCCCGATATCGCGCGGCATTGGCGTGCCGCTGGCCTGCATTTGGCAGGTTGGTGGCGGGATACAGGGCGGGGATTCCCGCAGATGCGGGATAAACTGCGCTCTATGACCGCATTCAAGGTTTCGGAGGCCGCCGAGCTGCTCGGAGTCAGCGACGACACCATCCGCCGCTGGGCCGATGCGGGGCGATTGACGCTCAGCGGGTCGCCCGCACTCATTGACGGCACCGAGCTCGCCCACCTCGCGCAGCAGCTCGCCACCGAGCCGAGCGAGAGCCACTCGAGCGCCCGCAACCGCTTCACCGGGCTCGTGACCCGGGTGGTCAAAGACGGCGTGATGGCCCAGGTCGAGATCCAGGCCGGGCCTTTTCGGGTGGTCTCGCTCATCAGCCGGGAGGCCGCCGACGAGCTGCGTCTCGAGCCCGGCGTTCTCGCGACGGCGAGCGTCAAGTCGACCAACGTCGTGGTGGAGACGGCGTGAGGTGGCTCGCCTTTGGGCTGCTGCTCGCTGTGCCGGGCTGCGCCCAACAGCCAGCACCGCCAGAGACCGTCACGGTCTTCGCCGCGGCGTCGCTCACCGAGTCGTTCGAGCAGCTCGCGCAGGCGTTCGAGAAGGCGCACCCCGAAACGACGGTGGTGTTCAACTTCGGCGGCAGCTCCGGCCTCGCGGTGCAGCTCGCCGAGGGCGCGCCGGCCGATGTGTTCGCCGCAGCGAACACCTCCGTCATGGAGGCCGCGAACCAGGGCGATGAGCCCGTCGTCTTCGCGACGAACGTGCTGCAGATCGCCGTGCCAGCAGGCAACCCCGGCGACGTGACCGCACTCGCCGACTTCGCCAACCCCGACCTCGCGATCGCCCTCTGCGCGCCAGAGGTGCCGTGCGGGGGTGGTGCGGCCCGGCTGTTCGATGCCGCAGGCATCACACCCTCCGTCGACACCTACGAGCAGGATGTGAAGGCGGTCGTCACCAAGATCGCCCTCGGCGAGGTGGATGCCGGCATCGTCTACCTGACCGACGTGCGCGCGGCCGATGGCGTCGAGGGCATCCCCGTCGAGGCGGAGCCGGTCGACTACCCGATCGCCGCGCTCACCGACCGCGGCCGTGCCTTCATCGACTTCGTGCTGTCGGCCGAGGGCCAGGCGATTCTCGCGGAGGCCGGCTTTGGCGCGCCGTAGGTCATCCCTCGCCCCCGTGCTCTGGGTTCCGGCCGGCATCGGCCTCGCGCTGCTCGTGCTGCCGCTCGCCGCGCTCGCGGTGCGGGCGCCATGGGCAACCCTTCCTGCTCTGCTGCAGCAGGACGCGGTCGCGAGCGCCCTCGTGCTCTCCCTCGTGACCGCGCTCGCCTCGACGCTCGTCAGCCTGCTGCTCGGCATTCCGCTCGCGGTCGTGCTGGCCCGCTCCGCGACCTGGCCCGCCATCCCTCGCCGCCTTCTTCGCGCGCTCGTGACCGTGCCTCTCGTGCTTCCTCCCGTCGTCGGAGGCGTCGCCCTTCTCCTGCTCCTCGGCCGCACCGGCCTCATCGGCCAGTGGCTGCCGTTCACCCTCCCGTTCACCCCCGCTGCGGTGGTCATCGCGCAGGTCTTCGTGGCCATGCCGTTCCTCGTGCTCGCTGTCGAGGGCGCGCTGCGGGCATCCGACCGACGGTTCGAGGTCGCGGCGGCAACGCTCGGGGCATCACGGTTCACCGTGTTTCGACGCATCACCCTTCCGTCGATCGCGCCCGGCGTCGCCGCCGGTGCCCTGCTGAGCTTCACCCGCGCCCTCGGCGAGTTCGGTGCGACCATCACCTTCGCCGGAAGCTACCCCGGCACGACCCGCACCCTGCCGATCGCGACATACCTGCAGCTGCAGACCAACCCGGATGCCGCCATCGCCCTCTCGCTCGTGCTCATGCTGGTCTCGGTGGTCGTGCTCGTCTCGCTGCGGGACCGCTGGGTGCCGGGGGTGACCTCGTGAAGGCACGTCTCCAGGTCACCCGCGGAGAGTTCGAGCTCGACCTCTCGCTCGACGTCGAGCCGGGGCGCGTGCTCGCGCTCCTCGGGCCCAACGGCGCGGGCAAGTCGACCGCGCTCGCGGCTCTCGCCGGTCTCGTCGACAACGGGGGCAGCATTCGGCTCGGTGACCGCCTGCTCGACGACGTGCCGACGGAGCACCGCCGCATCGGCTTCGTCTTCCAGGACTACCTGCTCTTCCCGCACCTGACCGTGCTCGACAACGTCGCGTTCGGGGCCACGCGCGAGATCGCGCAGGACTGGCTGCGGCGCTTCGACCTGAGCGACCTCGCGAACGTGCGGCCGCCGCGGCTCTCCGGCGGGCAGGCACAGCGGGTCGCGCTGGCCCGCGCGCTCGCGACCGACCCCGACCTCCTGCTGCTCGACGAGCCGCTCGCTGCCCTCGATGTGTCCATTCGTTCCAGCATTCGCGACGACCTCGCGTCGCACCTTCGCTCCCTCGAGATTCCCACCATCGTCGTCACGCATGACTTCGAGGATGTCGTGGCTCTTGCCGACGACGTCATCGTCATCGAGAACGGCGCCGCAACCCAGCGCGCGACGGTGCGCGACCTCGTGCGGGAGCCAGCGACGCCCTACATCGAGCGGCTCGTGCGGGACTGGTCGGAGGACTAGAAGCGGTCGACTAGCCGAGCAGCCGCCGCCACGCCACCTCGCGCTCGAGCTGCCCGGTCTCGAGGAATAACTTCACCTGCGCAGTCTCGCCCAGTGCCTCCACGAGCTCCTCAGCCGGCGCCCGCCAGAAGCCGAGCTTCTGCCAGAACGGGCCGGACCGGCGGCTGAACAGCCACGCGGTCGTGGCTCCGGCCAGCTGCGCCTCGAGGATGGCGAAGGTGGCGTTGCGCAGGCCGAGTCCGGTGCCGCGCAGGTCGGGGCGCACCGCAACACTGCGGATGAGGGCGTGCGAGCCGACCAGCTCGAAGCCGGTGGTGCTGGTGATGGCGCCGTCGGCATCCTGGTCCATCCAGAGCTGGGCGCTCGAGAGCCCGGCGACGGTGAGGTCTGCCTCGACGAGGAAGGCCTCGACGAGGGGGATGTCGGCTGGAGTGACCCGTCTCACGCGGGCCCGGGGCGCCCGAGGTGGCCGAGCAGCGCCACCACGAGGGTGATGAGCGCAGCAAGCAGCATGCCCAACCCGATGTGCACGGTCAGCAGCAGGGCGCCAACGAAGGCGCCGAGCGCGATCAGTGCGACCGCGAGGAGGCGTCGTGCCCATCGGGCATTGCCGCCGCCGCCGAAGACCGAGTCGAAGGCGAGGCCGACGATGGTGGAGGTGACGACGACCGTCGTGACGTCGGCGACCCCGATGTGGCGGGCGGCGCCCGCCTGCACGCCCATGGCGAGACCGAGGAGGCCGGTGACCGTGTAGTTGAGCCATTCCGGGCGGGGGTCGATCACGAGCGCGACGATCGCGGCGGCGAGCAGGATGACGCCGACGACACCGAACAGGGTGGTGTTGAGGCCCGACCAGCCGGCCGGTCGACCCTTGAGCGTGCGCCCGGAGACGGCCGCACCGGCCATGAACGCGAGCAGCGCGATGACCGGCCCGATGATCGGCAGGTCGTCGGCACCGGCGACGGCCATGCCGAGAATGACGACGTTGCCGGTCATGTTGCCGGTGAACACCTTGTCGAGGCCGAGGTAGCCGACCGCGTCGATGACGCCGGTCGAGAAGGTGAGCGCGAGCATAAGCCCGAGGTGCAGCCCGGCGGGATGAGAGCGGAGGTAGGCGACCATTACGGTAGACGTTACTGGAGGTGGGCATGGCGCTACAGCCGGGCGAGGGCCCGATCAGGTCGGCCACGTACCTGCCCGCCGATCCGTCTGCGGTGCTGTGGGGTCGGCTGCCGTGCGCGACCGACAGCCCGGTGCTGACGATCGACTCCGGCACGGAGGTGACGGTCGACACCATCTCGCACGAGGGAATCCTCGAAGACCAGGGCCGGGATCCGCGTCGCTTCTTTGCGCAGTTCGGCGACCTCGAGGTGCTGGATGACGCCATCGCCCTCGCCGCATCGGCCTACGACCGCGGAGATGGCGGCCCGCACGTCGTCACGGGGCCGATCCGGGTGACCGGCGCTCTACCGGGCGACCTGCTCAAGATCACGGTCGTCGAAACCCTGCAGCGGGTGCCCTACGGCGTGATCTCCAATCGACACGGGCGCGGTGCCCTGCTCACGGGCGAGATCGAGCCGTTCAGCGTCTTCGCCGCGTCGGATGGCGAGTTCGGGTCGCTGCCAACCGCCGGTCGCGACGTGCGGTTCGCCCTCAACCCCTTCCTCGGCATCATGGGCGTCGCGGTCGCGGGCGAACGACGCACGAACTCGATCCCGCCGGGAGCGCACGGCGGCAACATCGACATCAACCTGCTCACCGTCGGGGCGTCGCTCTACCTGCCGGTGCAGGTCGCCGGAGCCCTTGCCTACGTTGGCGACCCGCACTTCGC
>NZ_JBXMIS010000034.1:0-7981 GCF_057073975.1 Conyzicola sp.
GGCGCTCGTGCGGCTGCGGGCTAGCGCGATCGCACCGCGTGGACTCCGTCATTTCGGAAGGGGGCGGGCGTCAAACGCGGGGGTTAAATACAGAAGCGCCCAAGCCAGGCGGCCGGGCGCTTCCTTCAAGAAGTACTTCTACTTCTTGTTGCGACGCTGGTGACGAGTCTTGCGAAGCAGCTTGCGGTGCTTCTTCTTCGCCATACGCTTGCGGCGCTTCTTGATTACTGAACCCATGGGTACCTCGCTGGTTGCTGGATGGACCTGAGAACGGTCCGAATACAGAACCGTGGAAAAAGGACTCGGCGAGTCTACCGCACTCTCAGCCCACGTCTGAGATAGGGGTCTGGATGACGGCCTCGACGGCCGTCTCCGGAATGCGGAACGAGCGCCCGAAACGGATGGCAGGCAGGTCGCCGGAGTGCACCATCCGGTAGACCGTCATGGTGGACACGCGCATCATCTCGGCCACTTCGGCGACAGTGAGAAAGCGCACGTCGGCAAGATCGCGTGCCATGGGTGCTCCTGTCGCCGGGTGAAGCACTCGTTACGGATGTGACTGGAGTGCTAGAACGCAACAATAGGGGCTGGTGTGACTCGGCGTCTAGGCCTTGTCGTCGGCCTTCTTCTTGCCGATCCGCGGCAGTTTCGCGGCGACCTTCTCTGTCGCGGATGCCGCAACGGCCCGCGCCTGATGCGTGCCGTCGGCGATGCGGCGGCCCAGCGTCTCCCCGACCTCGGTGCCAGACCATGCGGCGAACGCCGCGGAGCCGATCGCGCCATCGGCGTGCGCAGCGTCGCCGAGAAAATCGCCAACCCAGCGCTCGATCTCGTGAAGGGGCTCCGACTCGAGTCGGTAGGGGTGGTGTTGGCCATCGGTGCGCACCGAGACGAGCCCGTGCTCCTTGAGCTTCTGGAGGTGCTTCGAGACCGTCGGCTGGCTGAGCCCGAGCCGCTCGACGAGCTCGCTCACGCTCAGCTCGCCGTTGGGAGCTCCGTGGATGCGCCGCTCGAGCAGCGTCGCGAGCAGCTCTCTGCGGGTCGTGTCGGCAAGCACGTCGAAGATGTCGGCCATGGCAACAGGCTACCGACCACCGGTGGGTACTACCATTGCGACGTTAACGCACGAGCGGCCAGGAGATGATGATGCGCACGAAGCCGGTGGCGCAGGTCGGGGTGCTCGGCCGCATCCGCGACGGCATCGATGCCTTCGTCGCCGCCACACCGGCACGGTTCGCCATCGCGATCTTCGGCGGGCTCGTGCTCGTGTTCACCCTGCTCTTCTCCCTGCCGGTCGCCACGGCGAGCGGGGAGCGCGCTCCCCTCGTCGACGCGCTGTTCACCGCGGTCTCGGTCATCTGCGTCACGGGCCTCTCGACCGTCGACATGGCGACGTACTGGTCGCCGTTCGGTCACGTGCTCATCTTCGTCGGCGTGCAGATCGGCGGCGTGGGTGTGCTGACCGTCGCGTCGATCCTCGGACTCGTCATCAGCCGCCGACTCGGCCTGCGTCAGAAGCTCCTCGCCGCCGGCGACTCCAACCCGCTGCGCATTCGCAAGGGCCCGATCTCGGAGGGGCAGGCCGTGCGGCTCGGCGAGACAGGCAGCCTGCTCGTGACGGTCGCAGTCAGCATGATGGCGATCGAGGCCGCCATCTCGATCATGCTCTTTCCGCGGATGCTCATCGAGGGCGTACCACTGTGGGATGCCGTCTGGCAGTCGATCTACATCTCCGCGATGGCCTTCACCAACACGGGCTTCCTGCCCATGGCCGACGGGCTTCTCCCCTACGCGACCGACGTCTGGTTCCTCGGAGCGATCATGCTCGGTGTGACCTTCGGGGCCATCGGCTTCCCAGTGATCTTCGTGCTCTCGCGCAACCTTCGTCGCCCGCACCGGTGGTCGCTGCACGTGAAGCTCACGATCTTCACATCCGCCGTGCTGCTCGTCGGCGGGGCGCTGGCGTACTTCGTGCTCGAGTTCAACAACCCGGCAACCTTCAAAGACCTCGACGCGGGGCAGCGGGTGCTGCAGAGCTTCTTCATCTCGTCGATGGCGCGGTCGGGCGGCTTCAGCACGATCGACATGGCGAGCCTCGACAGCTCGAGCCTCCTCGTCACCGACATGCTGATGTTCATCGGCGGTGGCTCGGCGTCAACCGCCGGCGGAATCAAGGTCACCACCCTCGCTGTGCTGTTCCTCGCCGCCTTCGCCGAAGCCAAGGGCCAGGACGAGATGGAGGCGTACGACCGCCGCATCCCGCAGGACGTGCTTCGACTGGCTGTCAGCGTCGTGCTCTGGGGGGCGACGCTGGTGGCGACCGTCAGCATCATCCTCATGCTCATCACCGACGAGCAGCTCGACTACGTGCTGTTCGACGTCATCAGCGCATTCGCAACCTGCGGGCTTACAACAGGATTCACCGCGAGCGCCTCCGAGCCCGCCCAGTATGTGCTTGCCGCCACGATGTTCCTCGGCCGGCTCGGTACAGTGACACTCGCGGCGGCACTCGCGGCGAGCCAGAAGCGCCAGTTGTTCAGAAGAGCAGAAGAGAGGCCCATCGTTGGTTGACAAAATCCCTCACGACGCACCCGTGCTCGTCATCGGCCTCGGCCGGTTCGGCGCGGCGACGGCAGGGCAGCTCGACCGCCTCGACCGCGAGGTGCTCGCCGTCGACGAGGACTCTGGGCTCGTGCAGAAGTGGTCGGAGCGCGTGACCCACGCGGTGCAGGCAGACGCCCGCTCCATCGACGCCCTTCGCCAGATCGGCGCCCAGGACTTCGCCATCGCGGTCGTCGCCGTCGGCTCGAGTGTCGAGTCGAGCGTGCTCATCACGGCGAATCTCGTCGACCTCAAGATTCCGCAGATCTGGGCGAAGGCGGTGAGCCAGTCGCACGGCAAGATCCTGTCGCGCATCGGCGCGAACCACGTGATCTACCCGGAGGCCGAGGCCGGCGAGCGCGTCGCCCACCTTGTCTCCGGCCGCATGATCGACTTCATCGAGTTCGACGACGACTTCGCCCTCGTCAAGATGTACCCGCCGAAGGCGATCCGCGGTATCCCGCTTTCCGACTCGCACGTTCGGCAGAAGTACGGCGTCACCGTCGTCGGCGTGAAGTCGCCGGGCAAGGACTTCACCTACGCGACCGCGGAGACCGTGATCTCCAACCACGACCTCATCATCGTCAGCGGCAACTCCTCCGACATCGAGAAGTTCGCGAGCCTGCAGAGCTAGGCAGGGTGGGGGCAACGCTCGGGTTGCGACGCCCCCACCTGCTTCTCCTACTCGCCGTCGGAATCCGAGTCGGAGTCGGTGCCGCTGTCTCCGCCGCGATCGCCTCGCCGATCCGGGCCGTCAGGACGCGCGCCATCACCGCGCGGTCCGGCCTGCGCCCCGGGGAAGCCCTCGTGCATACCGGCCTCGCCGCCGGGCAGGCCGCCCTGGGCGATTCCGAGCGGCGCGCGATCGGGAAGGGCTACGCCAACCGCGACCCCTCCGCCGAACAGGAGTGCCGCGGCGACGACACTGCCGCCGACGATTCCGGCGAGAGCGAGGCCGCCAAGGCCACGCCTTCCTGTGGTTGGCGTCGGCGCGGTCGCGGGTGTCGCTGCGCCCTCGGCGAGCGGGGTGGTCGGCTCGGTCGCCGTCGATTCGACGGGAGCGTCCTGATCCTCTTTCCTGGCCATGCTGTCCTCCGTTTGTCATGGATGCGTGCTGCATCCGATGACCACACGCTGACAGCGCGGCCTATGGCATTCCTATGCGTCTAACGGGAGTCGTCCGCCAGCTCGCGAGCGCGCGCCAGTGCCGCGTCTGTTGCCAGGTCGAACAGGCCGGAGAGGTCGGCCTCCTCCAGCACGGCGATCGCGCGCTCCGTCGTGCCCTTGGGGCTTGTCACGCGGCGGCGCAGCTCGCGCGGTCCTGCATCCGACTGGGCGAGGAGCTCTGTCGCGCCCCGGAACGTGCCCTCGACCATGACCCGCGCCTCTTCCTCGGTGAAGCCCTTGTTGAGCGCCGTCTTGGTGAGCTGCTCGATGAGGAAGTACACATAGGCGGGCCCAGACCCGGAGATGGTGCTGAGCTCGTCGAGCTTCGACTCCGGAACCACGAGCACCTGCCCGACCGTCTCGAACAGCGCGACGGCGATCGCGAGCTCCTCTGGTGTCGTGCGGGTGCCCGCTGAGACACCCGTGACACCGAGACCGACGAGGGATGGCGTGTTCGGCATCGCCCGAATGACCGACGCGGCGACGATCGCCTCCATCGTCGCGACCGTGACACCCGCGGCGACGCTGACCACGATCGCGTCGTCAGAGAGCACCGGCGCGATCTCGCGAAGGAGGTCGGCGACCATGAGCGGCTTGACCCCGACGAGCACGACGCGTGCTCCAGCGGCAGCGGTGCGGTTCGCATCCGGGTCGGTCTCGGTGGATGTCGCCCCCTCGATCTCCGCAGCCGACGCGGCAGAGCGCGTGGTGACCCGCACATCCGCCCCCTGTGCCCGCAGGCCGCTGAGGATCGCGCCGCCCATGGAGCCGGCTCCGAGTATGGCGATGGGGGGAAGAGTGACGGTCATGTGAGCATTCTAAGATTGGGCAATGAGCGCATCCGGCGGTAACAAGGCAATTCTCGCGGCACTGGGTGCGAACCTCGGTATCGCAATCGCGAAGTTCATCGGCTTCCTCGTCTCCGGCTCGAGCGCAATGCTCGCCGAGAGCGTGCACTCCGTTGCCGACACGAGCAACCAGGCACTGCTGCTGCTCGGCGGCCGCAAGTCGCGCAAGAAGGCGGATGCGACGCACCCGTTCGGGTTCGGCCGGGAGCGCTACGTCTACGCGTTCGTCGTCTCCATCATCCTGTTCTCCATCGGCGGCGTCTTCTCGCTCTACGAGGGCATCGAGAAGTTCTCGCACCCGCACGAGCTCGAGATGCCCATCGTGCCGATCGTCATCCTCATCGTGGCCATCGGCCTCGAGTCGTTCTCCTTCCGCACCGCGATCGTCGAGTCGAACCACGTGCGCGGCAAGCAGGGCTGGATCGCCTTCATCCGCCACGCGAAGGCGCCGGAGCTTCCCGTCGTGCTGCTCGAGGACTTCGCCGCTCTCATCGGCCTCGTTCTCGCCCTTGGCGGCGTCGGCCTCACGGTGATCACCGGCGACCCGATCTTCGACGCCATCGGCACGATCTGCATCGGTGTGCTGCTCGTGCTCGTGGCCATCGTGCTCGGCATCGAGACCAAGAGCCTGCTCGTCGGCGAAGGCGCGAATGCTGCCGACACGGAGAAGATCCGGGATGCCATCAACGCGCACCGCGACGTCGAGGCCCTCATCCACATGAAGACCCTCTACCTCGGCCCGGACGAGATGCTCGTCGGTGCGAAGGTGGCGTTCGGCCGCGCCAAGAAGCTCGCGGATGTCGCTGCCTCCATCAACGCGGTCGAGACGGCCATCCGCGAGGCCGTTCCCGTCGCGCGCGTGATCTACATCGAGCCAGATGTCTACGTTGCCACGAGCGCGACGCCGACGACCGACGCGATCGTCATCAGGGCCGCCGACTAACTACCTCCTCGCTCACCGCTCCAGCTGTGACCTCGACCCGCACGCTACAACTGGGGCCCTCAGCCCATAGCTGGAGCTGCGGCGGGAGAAGTCAGCGGCGCTCGGCGAAGAACTGCTTGAGGATCGCCTCCGACTCGTCGGCCAGCACGCCGGCGTAGACCTCGACGCGGTGCGGGAGGCGGCGGTCGCGCAGCAGGTCGTAGACGGATCCCGCGGCACCCGCCTTCTCATCCCACGCCCCGAAGACGACGACCGGCACCCGCGCCTGCAGGATCGCGCCGGCACACATCGGGCACGGCTCGAGGGTGACAATGAGAGTGGTGTTCTCGAGGTGCCAGCTGCCCGTCGCAGCGGCCGCCTGACGCAAGGCGAGGATCTCGGCGTGGGCCGTCGGATCGTGGAGCAGCTCGCGCTCGTTGCGTCCTCGGCCGATCGTGGTGCCCGTCGCATCGACGACGAGGGCCGCGACGGGAACGTCGCCGTGCTCGGTGGCCTGCCTGGCGCTCTCGAGGGCCTGCAGCATCCATTCGGTGTGTAGGGCGTTCACGGTACCCTGAGCCTATGCGAGTCCACGTTGCCGACCACCCTCTCGTCGCCCACAAGATCACGCTGCTGCGTGACGAGCGCACCAACTCCGCAACGTTCCGTGCCCTCGCAGAAGAGCTCGTCATCCTCATCGGCTACGAGGCGACGAAGCAGCTCAAGACAGAGACGGTGTCGGTCACGACGCCCGTGACCGAGACAACGGGTCAGAAGCTCAGCGAGCCGCTGCCGCTCGTCGTTCCCATCCTTCGCGCCGGTCTCGGACTTCTCGAAGGGATGCTGCGCCTCCTCCCGACGGCAGAGGTCGGATTCCTCGGCATGGTTCGCAACGAGGAGACGCTGGAGCCGACGGTCTACTCCGAGCGCCTGCCGAAAGACATCGTCGGCCGCCAGGCGATCGTCATCGACCCCATGCTCGCCACCGGCGGCTCGCTCATCGTCGCCCTGCAGTACCTCTTCGACCGCGGCGTCGACCAGATCACCGCCGTCTGCCTCATCGGAGCGCCAGAGGGCATCGCCGCCGTCGAGGAGTGGGTCGGCGACCGCGATGTCACCCTCGTGCTCGCCTCGCTCGACGAGAAGCTCAACGAGGTCGGCTACATCGTTCCAGGGCTCGGCGACGCGGGCGACCGGCTGTACGGCGGGGTCTAGCGGGGTACCCGCCGGCCGAGACGGCCGACGGCGCTAGCCAGCGCGAGACGACACGAAAGTGTCGTCTCTCCGAGCGCAGGCGCGCGGGTTGACAAATCTTGCGTCCATGCAAGATAGTTGTGGCATGACTGTGATCGCATCCACCTCCCTTGAGGTCGTCGCGCCCGCCGTCATGTGTTGTCGAATGTGTTCCTAACGGTTCATTCCGTTCGGGCATGACTCTCAATCCTTGAGCCATGCCCCGGCTGTCCTCCTTTCATTGCGGATCTCAGCCCACACCGACAACTAAACCCCGAAGGCATCGCACCCTCATCATCAGAGGTCCTTCACACTTCACAAGGATTGATCCACCATGTCGCTTGCAACCATCGACCGCTCCACCCCCTCCATCGCCGACGATTTCGCCGCAGCAGCACCGCGCCCCGTCGCTGACACCACTCCGTCGCAGCCCGGCCGACTTCGCGCCGTGTCGGCCGGCACCGAGGCCCGCGGCTTCGTGCTGTACGTCGGTGTCGACGAGCTCAAGGCCCTCGAGGCCGGCACCGACCTCGGTGCCATCGTCGAGCAGCTGAAGGCCCTCGCCAAGCAGCTCGTGCCGTCGTCAGAGACCTACGCCGCCGTCGCCCTCGCGCCCCAGGGCGCTGGCGGACGCGATGTGGATGTCGTGCGCCTCGCCCTGCAGGACCCATCGGCGCTCGCCAAGCACCGCAACACCCCAGAGCCAGAGACCCCCGTCAAGGGCGGTGTCATCATCGACATCTCGCGCAAGCGCGTGCTGCTCGACAACGAGTCGGCTCCGCTCACCTACAAGGAGTTCGAGCTGCTGCAGTACCTCGTGCTTCGCGAGGGGCGCACCATCGACCGTAGCGAGCTCATCAGCTCGCTCTGGGGCCAGGACGAGGATGACGCTCCCAACGAGCGCACCATCGACGTGCACGTGCGCCGCCTCCGCTCCAAGCTCGGCGCCTACGAGGACATCGTGCGCACCGTGCGCGGAGTCGGCTACCGCTTCGACCGTCACGCCGACGTGTCGATCCGCCAGGCGACGACCCCCTCGCCCGACTTCTTCTGAGTTGCGAGTTCAGCACCGTCGACGTGTGTCGCACGGTGCGCAACTCGCAAGCCTCGGCTACCCGGGGCGGCGGTCCGTGGTGTTCAACACCGTGAGCGCAGAACAGCGGCCGCATCGGGAAGCATTCCCGCGCTCAGAAGGTTGCTTGCACCATGA